>DATDJD010000293.1:0-30737 GCA_036520695.1 Actinomycetota bacterium | reverse complement strand
CGCGATCACGACCGCCATGGCAAGCCAACTGGGGTTCGAGGTGGCCGACGTCAAACCCTTCGGTCTCGCGGGCTCGGGCGGCTCCTCGCCCTTGCTGATGACGATGACCGACGGTTCGAGGGTCTTCGGCAAGATCTACGCCACCAGCCATGTCCGTGCCGATCGCTGGTACCGCATCGGTCGCACGATCGCGTACGGCAAGCTGGAGGATGAAACCCCCTTCGGTGCGGTCCGTCGGCTCGCCGAGTACGAGGACTACGCGCTGCGCGTCCTGGCCATGAACGATGTGAAGGTGGCGCAGACCTGGGGCATCGTCGAACTCACGCCCAACCGGGAGTACATGTTGGTGACCGAGTTCTTCGAAGATTCCAAGAACCTCGGCGATTCCGAGATCGACGAGGCCATCATCGACGAAGGACTACAGCTGATCAGGACGTTCTGGGACATCGGCGTCGCACACCGCGACGTCAAGCCCGCGAACCTGCTGGTGCAGCGGGGTCACCTGCAGTTGGTGGACGTCTCGGGCCTGGAGGTGCGGCCCACACCGTGGCGCCAAGCTGTGGACCTGGCGAACATGATGCTCACCTTGGCGTTGCAGTCCGATCCCGATCGCGTGTACGAGCGTGCCACGACGGTCTTCACGCCAGACGAGATCGGGGAGGCGTTCGCATCGGCCGAGGGGATGGCGATCCCCACCGAGCTCTCCGGCAGGTTGAAGAGGGACCCACGACCACTCATGGCGCGCTTCAAGGAACTCGCACCCCCCCACGCCAAGGTCTCGATCCAGACGTGGAGCCTGCGGCGGCTGGCCCTTGCCGCCGGCGCCGTCATCGCCTCCGTCATCCTGCTCGCGATGGCGATCGATTCACTGTTCGCCGGCCTCGACTAGTCTTTCCCAGACTAGCCCACGGGTCCCGCGGGGTCGGCTGGCGCCAGCACCACCAACGGTTTCGCCTTGGTGCCGTCGTCTTCGTAGACACCGAGCACTCGCCCGTCCGGGGCGGTGACCGCGAAGGGACCTCGCAGACCGGATGGGGCCAGGATCCGCCCGTGGCTCACCGCGATCGCCTCCTCGTCGTCGACCGGCCAGGGGGGAAGGTGCCCCACCGCACGCGCGAGCGGAAGCGGTTCGCCGGGTCGATCCGGGGGGGTGGCGGCGTCGGCTTCGAACGGACCGATCGCGGTTCGACGGAGCGCGGTGAGGTGGGCACCGCACCCGAGCGCACTCCCTACGTCGGCCGCCAGCACCCGCACATACGTGCCGCCACCACAGATGATCAGCACGTCCACATCGTCGCCGCGACGAGCTCGCACATCGAATCGCTCCACGTGGATCGGGCGCGGTTCGGCCTCCAGGGTCTCTCCTTGCCGCGCCGCGTCGTAGAGCTTGCGTCCGCCCACCTTCACCGCAGAGAACGAAGGAGGGCGCTGCATCGAGTCGCCCACCAGACCTGCGACGGCCGCATGCAGCGAATCCTCGCTGACATCGACGGCGGCGGTCCTCGTCACGTCGCCGTCGGCATCGAGCGTCGAGGTCTCGACGCCCAGGCGCATCGTGGCTTCGTAGGTCTTGGGCAGATCGCCCAGGAACCGCAGCAGGCGGGTCGCGCGACCGACGCCCATCACCAGCAGTCCGGTCGCCATCGGGTCCAGGGTGCCGGCATGCCCCACCTTCTTGGTGGACAGAGCGCGCCGCACCTGGGCGACCGCGTCGTGCGAGGTGATGCCCTTGGGTTTGTCGATCAGCAGGAGCCCGTCAGGGCCAGGCGAGGGAGGAGCGGCCGTGGTCACGGTGCGACTGGTTCGCCGCGCAGCGCCGACACGAGGCGGTCGATCGTCCCCGCCGGGCCGTGCGCCGAGGTGTAACCAGCCGCTAAGCGGTGACCACCGCCGCCGAAGGTGGCGGCGACCGCGGACAGGTCGTGTTCACCACGCGAACGAACGCTCACCTTGAACCGACCGTCCTTCTGCTGTTTCACGATGGCGGCCACGTCGACATCGCGAGCGGTCCGGACCACGTCGATGAGATCCTCGGTATCGCCGGGCTGGATCCCCGCGTCGCGAAGGTCCGACTGCGTGATGTAGGTCCACACCAGATCGGCGTCTTCGACGTGCTCGAGACGACCGAGCGCGGTGCCCACCAATCGGAGATAGGAAGCTGGGTTGTCCTCGTAGAGCGCCTGCACCAGGCCGGTGTGGTCGAACGGATGCTCACGCAGCCTGGCCGCCAACCGCAACGTCTCCGGGGTGGTGGCCTCGTATTGGAACTTCCCGGTGTCGGTGACCAAGCCCGCGTACAGGCACTTGGCGGTCTCGTCGGACATGCCCCCGCCCATCGCCTCGATCAGGCGGAACACCATCTCGCACGTGGAAGAAGCGTCGGGATCCACGAGCGCGATCGTGCCCAGCCCATCGTTGGAACGATGGTGATCGATCCAGATCACCTCACCGGCCTTCTGAGCGGCGTGGCCGAGTGCGCCCAACCGGTCGAAGGCCGCGCAGTCGCAGGTGACCATGACCGCCGGTGCCTTCGGGAAATCGCGGATGGAGACCAGATCGTCCGAACCAGGCAGCATCGACGCCCACCGGGGAGGCTGCAGCGGCTCATTGGGGTAGGAACAGGTCGTGCGGACCCCACGCGCACGCAGGAACGCCGACAACCCGAGCATGGAACCGAGCGCGTCGGCATCGGGATTCACGTGACAGGCCATCGCAACATCGGTGGCT
The DNA here is from genome assembly GCA_036520695.1 of Actinomycetota bacterium. Taxonomy (GTDB): domain Bacteria; phylum Actinomycetota; class UBA4738; order UBA4738; family HRBIN12; genus JAOUEA01. Next base: position 28,010 of record DATDJD010000293.1, on the reverse strand, counting down.
TCGGCGAGCACCTGGGCCGCACGCTGCATCGGGGTGGTCTGGTCGCTCACTCGTCACCGTCCGCGTGATGCATCTGCGCGATCAAGGTGTCGACGCGGTTGGCCTGCTCCCGCGACTGATCTTCCTGGAACTCCAACTCGGGCAGGAACTTCAGTCTGACCTGGCGACCCAACGCCGAACGCAGATGCGGGGTCGCCGAACGCAGCGCAGCACCGCTGCCCCTGCGCGCGCTGTCGTCGCCCATCGCGGTGTAGGCCACCCACGCATGCCGAAGATCGGGCGAGACGCGGACCCCGGTCACGGTGACGAACCCCACACGGGGGTCTTTCAGCTTCTGGATCTCTTGCGCGAGGATCTCTCGGAATTCCTCACCGACCCGCTCGACTCGAGCGCCCTGCGGCATGCATCCAGGGTACCCGGCCCCGCCCGATGCTCAGGGACGACAGGACGCACGACGTTCGACCGATGCGAGGTCATCACCCGGATCGGCCCGATACCCATCGGTCCCTGGCCCACCGACGAGACGATCGCGGCCCGCACCATCGTTCGCACACAAGGTGTCGTCACCGGCCTGGCCGAACAGCAGGTCACGACCTGGGCCATCATCGATGTAGTCCTCGCCTCCACGGCCGGACAGGTCATCGTCACCGCCGAACCCACAGAGGATGTCGTCGCCGTTCGTACCGGTGAGCTGGTTCGCGGAACCGGTCCCGACCTTCGCCACGCCCGTGGGTGCACCGGCGCCACGTTCGAACGCCCCGATGTCGACGCTGGCACCTCGCAACCGACCGCGACCGGCTGCATCCAGGTTGGCGACTCCGCCGGGCGAACACGTCAACCCCTCTGCGATCAACGGTGAGGACTGCTTGAGGCGAAGGTTGCCGTTCGCGCGATCGACGAACCGCGGGTTCACGTTCACGCTGCCAGGGCCTTTGGGGTTGCCCTGGTACTGGTCGGGTCCCACGTTCGCGAAGGAGTCGTTGTACCCGCCGCGGAACGTGAACGTGGCCGGGTTCTCGCTGTCGAGTTCGATGCCGGAACGCAGGCCGGCGTGCGAGAAGATGTTGTCGAACAGGTCCATCGAGACGGTCCCGGGCGACTGCACGTTGTTGCGGAGCTCCATCCCCCCCGTGAACACCGTGTCCACCGTGTTGCCCACGATGTTGATGTCCGATCGCGTCGTGTCGCTGGGATAGATGAAGAGTCCGGATGCGCCGCCGGCGTTGGCTCGAGCGACGTCCCAGATGCTGTTGTTGAGGATGTCGGCGCGGGTGGTGCCCGTGCCGTCCAGGCTAACTTCGATACCGGAGCTGCTGTCGTCCCCACCGTGTTGCGTGATGACGTTGCCGACCGCTCTGAACCGCGCTGTGCCGGTCGTGTGGTCCGTGACGAAGGTGATGTTGTTCCCCTGGTACACCACGGTCCTGATGTAGCTCCGTTCGACCGTCAGGGAGGCCAGGACACTCGTGCTCAGGCTGATGCCGCTCGCGCTCGGTGAGTCCTTGCCGACCTCGACCCGTTCGATCGTGACGGAATGACCCGAACCCGCGCTGAAGGTTGCGTCGATCCCCGACGAGATCCTGATGTCCCGGATCGTGACGCCGACCGACGGGTCGAGCATCCCGTCGGCGATGGCGATACCGGCGAGCACCGGGTCGAACCCCGCGGCCGGCTCGAGCGTGAGGCTCCGGTCGATGAACACGTACTCGTCGATGACATCCTGCCTGAGCCGGATCGTGAGGCCGGGGGCGCTGGCGTCGATGCAGTCCTGGAGCGAGGCCGTGGCGCAGGTGCCCGGGTACGTCACGACGGGGGTTCCTGCGAACGCGACGGGGGCTGAACCAACCAGGACGGTGCCGAAAGCCAGGGCCGCCGACGTCAGGAGTGCGAGGGAGCGGCGGATGGTCCCGGTGGCCTCCATCAGATCGAGCGGGCCACCTCGCGGATCTCGAAAGCCTCGATGACGTCGCCTTCCTTGATGTCTTGGAAGCCTTCGATACCGATGCCGCATTCGTAGCCAGAGGCGACCTCTTTGACGTCGTCCTTGAAGCGGCGCAGCGAACCGACCTTGCCCTCATAGATCACGATGCTGTCGCGGACGAGTCGCACGCGCCCGTCACGCGGGATCGTGCCGCCGGTGACGTAGCAACCGGCGATGACGCCGAGCTTCGGCACCCGGAAGAGTTCGCGCACCTCCGCCTGCCCCAGGTCGTGCACCCGCTGCTCGGGCGAGAGCATGCCCGACAACGCAGCCTTGATGTCGTCGATCACGTCGTAGATGACGCGATACGTGCGGATGTCGACGCCCTCCTTGTCGGCGAGCTCGACCGCTTGTTTGTCCGGACGCACGTTGAACCCGATGACGATGGCACCTGAGGCCATCGCGAGCGTGATGTCGTTCTCGGTGATCCCGCCCGCGGCGCTGCGCACGATGTTCACGCGCACCTCGTCCTGTGGCAGCTTCAAGAACGCGTCGGTGAGCGCCCCCAACGAACCCTGCACGTCGGCCTTGACCACCAGGTTCAGCTCTGGGATCTCGGCACGTTCGGCCTGGCGCATCAGGTCGGACAGCGTGGGCGGGCGACTGATCACCAGTTCGGCGGCTCGAACCCGGGCCTCGCGCTCCGAGGCGATGTGACGGGCCTCGCGCTCGTCGCTGACCTCGCGGAACTCGTCCCCAGAGGCGGGGACGGCCTCCCAGCCCAAGATCACGACGGGCTTGGACGGGCCGGCGTGTTCGACCGTCTGGCCGTATTCATCTTGCATGGCGCGGATCTTGGCGTATGTGGTGCCGCACACCAGGGCGTCGCCGACGTCCAGCGTTCCCCGTTGCACCAGGACAGTCGCGACGGGACCGCGCCCCTTGTCCAGGTGAGCCTCGATCACGGTGCCGCGCGAACGACCGCTGGGCACGCCCTTGAGCTCTTCCAGGTCGGCGACCAGCAGGATCGTTTCGAGCAGCGTGTCCAGGTTCAGCTTCTCCCGGGCAGACACGTCCACGAACTCGTTGGTGCCGCCCCACTCCGAAGGCACGATGCCGCGTTCGACCATCTGGGTCCGCACCCGGTTGGGGTCGGCGTCTTCCTTGTCGACCTTGTTGACCGCCACCACGATGGGAACCTCGGCGGCCTTGGCATGATCGAGTGCCTCGAGGGTCTGCGGCATGACACCGTCGTCGGCGGCGACCACCAGCACGGCGATGTCCGTCACGCGAGCCCCTCGCGCGCGCATCGCCGTGAACGCTTCGTGACCGGGGGTGTCGATGAAGGTGATGTCGCGGTTGCCTACGTGGGCCTGGTAGGCACCGATGTGTTGGGTGATGCCGCCGAACTCACCGGCAACGACGTCGGTCTCACGGATGGCGTCCAGCAGTTTGGTCTTGCCGTGGTCGACGTGACCCATGACCGTGACCACGGGCGGTCGAGGCTCGAGGAGTGATTCGTCGATCCCTTCGTCGGGGTCGTCCTCGGCCTGCAGCTCATCTTCGATGCCGATGATCTCGAGCTCCATATCGAGCTCGGTCGCCAGCATCTCGATCAACTCATCGGTGAGGGACGTGGTGGCGGTGACCATCTCACCGGCCATGAACAGGATCTTCACGATGTCGGCGGGGCTGCGATCAGACTTCTCCGCGATCGTCTGCGGCGTGGCACCGCGCACCACCTGCAGCGTCGGCACGGTGGGCACGGGTTCGTTGGCACGGCGAGGTCCGCGCGCCTGGCGTCCCGATGGGGCCTTGCCGGCCGCAAGGGCGGCGGCGTCGCCGGTAGAGGGGGCCGGCACGGAGTGGATCGACGGAGCAGCGCCAGGGGTGGTCGTGGCCGTCTCGGGAGCGGTCTGTACGGCTGCGGCGGCCGCCGGCGCGGCCGTCTCGACAGCGGCCACGGGTGCCTCAGTGGTGGTCGCTGCGGCGGCAGCCTTGGTTCGAGCGGCTGGTTTGCCGGCGGCCGGGGCGGCCGTCGCAGGAGCGGCTTCCTCGACCTGAGCCCCAGCGGCGTCGGCGGCCGGTTCGGGCGCATCCTTCGTCTTGGGCTTGGCTTTCGTCTTCGGCTTCGGCTTCCGCGGCGCGGGTGGCGGTTCGAGTACTTCGCGCCGCTTCGGAGCGTCGGTCGCCTTGCCGCCGGACGCGCGCAGACGCGGGACGAGGTCGTCGGGCACGCTGGAGGAAGCGGACTTGCCGCTCACCCCCATCTGTTCCAGCGTTCCCAGCAGTTCCTTGCTGGTCACGCCCAGTTCCTTCGCGAGTTCGTGGACCCTCACAACGCTCCTGTCTCGATCGCCTTCCTCAGCCTACCCAGTTCATCCGGCCCCAGGCCGGTCCGCAACGCTCTGGCCAGCGCACCTTTGGCCGTCGCCGCCTCGATGCACGCTCGGTCGCGATGCACGTACGCCCCACGACCGGGGGCGCGGCCGGTGAGGTCGAGCGCGACCCCGTCGTCCGCGCGAACGAGCCGAACGAGCGCCGACTTGGAGCCGGCGACCCGGCACCCGACGCAGGTTCGCGTGGGCTGCACGACTACTCCCCGACGGGAGCCTCCCGCTCTTCAGCGACGGCTTCGTCGATCGCCTTCACGGCGACTTCCTCCGCCTCGAGCACCTCGATCGCTTCCTCGGCGGCGACCTCTTCGGCAACTTCGACTTCAGCCTCCGCCACCTCATCGGTCGCAGGGTCGGCGACGACCTCCGGGACCGGGGCCCTGGCTTCGTCCGCGACCTGGGTCTCGGACTTGATGTCGATGCGCCAGCCGGTGAGCCGAGCTGCGAGCCGCGCGTTCTGGCCTTCCTTCCCGATCGCCAGCGACAGCTGGTAGTCGGGCACGATGACCATGGCGGTGCCGGTCTCGGGGTCGGTGCGGACTTCCCGAACCTTGGCGGGTTGCAGCGCGTTGGCCACAAGCTCGCCGGGGTTGTCCGACCAGGGCACGACGTCGATCTTCTCGCCTCGGAGCTCGTTCACGACCATGCGCACACGCGAGCCCTTCGGCCCCACGCAGGCGCCCACCGGGTCGACGCCCGGCTCGTTGGAGATGACGGCGATCTTCGAGCGGTGCCCGGGCTCACGCGCCACGGCCCTGATCTCGACGATGCCTTCCTCGATCTCGGGCACCTCCATGGCGAACAACGACTTCAGCAGTCCCGGGTGCGAGCGTGATACGACGATCTGCGGGCCTTTCGTGCCCTTGCGAACCTCGGTGATGAACGCCTTCAAACGCTCGCCGTGGCGGTAGGGCTCGGACGGAACCTGCTCGGCCTGAGGCAGTAACGCTTCGACCTTGCCCAGGTCCAATAGGGTGTACCGGCGTTCCTGTTGCTGGACGATGCCCGTGACCACGTCGCCTTCGCGTCCCGCGAATTCCTCATACGTCATCTCGCGCTCGGCGTCGCGGAGCTTCTGGAAGATGACCTGCTTGGCGGTCTGAGCGCCGATGCGGCCCTTGAAGTCGTCGGTGACCTCGACCTCTTCCTCGCCCAGCACCTTCATCGCCAGGGTCGGCTCGCCATCTTCCTCCTCGGCCGGGACCTCGATCTCCTCCAGGTCCTGCTTCCACATGCGGAGGTCACCGGTCTCTGGGTCGATCTCCGCGCGGAAGCCGACGAAGTCGTCGTCAGCATCGGGGTTCTCCTGCTTCCACCACGTCTTGTAGGCCGAGGCCATGGCCTCGGCGAGCCCGTGCAGGATCGTCTCGAAGGCGATGCCCTTCTCGCGCTCCAACTCGCGGAGCGCCGCGATCATCTCGGCGTTCATGCGTTGCTCCTCTTCAATTCGGCGTCCCAATCGACGACCGTTCGTGCCGACGCGATGTCGGCGTATGGCACGCGGCGTTCCTCGATCCCTCCGTCGGACGAGACGGCGATCGTGACGCCCTCGTCGTCGGCAGAGACCAGCGTGCCCGTGTGGGTCTTCGACCCGGCCAGGGGCGCCGTCATCTTCACCTTCACCTGCTCACCGATCGACCGCTGGAACTGCGCTGGACGCTTCAGCGGCCGTTCGAGCCCGGGTGTGGACACTTCCAGCTGATAGGGGCCGGACTCATAGCCCCCATCCTCGAGGGCGCGAGACACCTGCGCCGACAGCTCCGACAGCGCATCCAGATCGGCCCCGCCGGAGCGGTCGACCACCACCCGCAGGACCGGTCGGCCGGCTTCGCGCACGTGGATGGCTTCCACGAATTCGAACCCTGCACGCTCGACCACGGGCCTGACCAGCGCTTCCGCGTCCACGGTCCGACCCTCCCCTACGCACGAGAAGGTGGGCGCGAGCCCACCTCCGGACACACCTTTTCAGCTCTGTACAGGGGTCAGTATAGGGCGACCCCTTCGCAGCGACACCCGAGGGCGGCGAGCCGAAGCCTCAGGGAGCGGTCGCGAGGAGGTCGAGCGCGGCCTGCACTGCGTCGCCGAGCGGGGCAGTCGAGCGCTCACCGGTGGCCCGCAACTTCAGGTCGACGGTGCCGTTCGCGAGGCCCCGCTTGCCGATCGTGACCTGCACCGGGTAGCCGATGAGGTCGGCGTCGGCGAACTTGACGCCGGCACGCTGATCACGGTCGTCCAGCGCGGTCTCGATCCCTGCAGCGAGCAATCCTTCGTAGATGCGCTCGGCTTCGGCGACCGCCGCTGGGTCGTCCTGGGTCGCCAGGACCACGACCACCTTGAAGGGCGCCATGTGTGTGGGCCACACGATCCCTTCGTCGTCGTGGTGTTGTTCCACCAGCGCTGCAAGGATCCGCGTGATGCCGATGCCATAGCTCCCCATGAGGTAGGGCTTCTCGGTCCCGTCCTCGTCCTGGAAGGTGGTGCCCAGCGGTTCGGAGTACTGGGTGCCCAACTGGTAGATGTGACCCACCACGATCGAACGCCCGATCTCCAACGCGCCACCGTCGATAGGGCAGCGATCGCCTTCGCGGATCTGGATCAGGTCTTCCCAACGGTCCACCCGGAAATCCCGGTCGAGGTTGGCGCCCGTCACGTGGACATCCGGCCTGTTGGCGCCGGTCACCCAGTTCGCACCGGCCCGCACCGAATGATCAGCGAACACCACGACGTCGTCACCGAACCCATGGGGCCCGACGTATCCCTTCGCGTAGCCCAGCCGGGCGAAATCGGCGTCGTCGAAGGGCCGCACGACCTGGGGGAAATTCAGCCGGGAAAGCTTGTCCTGGCTGACCTCACGATCGCCCGGCACCAGGACGGCGACCGCCTGCCCGTCCATGTCGAACATGATGTTCTTCAACGTGCGCGAGGGCTCGATGCCGAGCTGGGACGCCACCAGGTCGATCGTGGCAGCACCGGGCGTGTCCACCTCGACCATGGGGTCGAGGTCGGGATCGGCCAGCGGCGTTGGGGCCTGCGGGGTCGCCGCCTCGGTGTCGGCGAGGTAATCGCCGTTCACGCACCTCACGAACAGGTCCTCGCCCACCTGGGCAAGGGCCATGAACTCGTGGTTGATGTCGCCCCCGATCGAGCCCGGGTCGGCCTCGACGATGACGAGGTCGAGCCCGATCCGCTCGAAGATGCGCTCGTACGCCTCGAACATGATGCGGTAGCTCTCCCGCATGCCGTCCTCGTCACGGTCGAACGAGTACGCGTCCTTCATCAGGAACTCTCGGGCTCGCAGCAAGCCGTACCGGGGGCGTTGCTCATCGCGGAACTTCCACTCGACCTGGAACAGGTTGATCGGTAGGTCGCGATAGCTGGGCAGATCACCACCGACGAGTGGCGCGAAGACCTCTTCCTCGGTCGGCCCGAGCATCATCTCGCGTCCGTGGCGATCCTCGAGCTTGAACACTTCGTTGCCGTAGCGCTGCCAGCGACCCGTGGCCTTCCAAGGTTCGGACGGCAGTACGATCGGCACACGCACCTCGATGGACCCGGCCTTCTCCACCTCCTCGCGCACGATGTGTTCGATCGAGCGCATCACCCTGAGCGCGTTCGGCAGATAGGAGTAGATACCGGCGGTCAGTTGACGAACGAACCCCGCGCGGAGAAGCAACCGGTGGCTGGCGATCTCGGCTTCGGCCGGATCATCGCGCAACGTGGGCACGAAGGAACGGGACAGTCGCATGAGGCCGTCAGGATAGCGGCGGCTCCACGCCGCAGCATCCGGATGAGCGGATCGTGCTGGCTGGTTACGCGAGCTTGACCGTCAGCGTGTAGCCCGCCGACGCCGTTTGGTAGAAGGACGCCAGCTGGAAGAAGTACATGCCGCCCTGAGGGGGCCGGTAACCCAGATGCACGGTCTTGTGTGCCTTCACCGCCTGGCTCCCTGCGAACGTGCAGGATCCGGGCCCGCCGAGACACCCCGCACTCAGCTGCCAGAGGTCGACCGTACCTGGCCCCCACAGCATGAAGTCGAGTGACTTCATCTTGGTCTTGATGACGATCTCGTACAGCTTGCCCTTCTTCAGCGACTTCTTGTAGACGTCGTTGGGATCGTTCGGCCAAGCGATCGAGCCGTTCTTCGTGACCGAGATGGGCTTCGCTCCGGCGATCGTCCCGTCGTCCTTCTTGGTGGCGTTCGCGGTGCTCGCCGTCAGTGCCGCCGCAGCATCGACACGCCCGTTGGTCCGAGTGAACAGCCCCGTGGTCAACGAACACGGGTTGCAGCTCGTGATGCGCACGTACCTCTTCAGGCCGGCCGGCTTCTCGACGCTGTTCATGATGGCGTTCTTGATCTTGACGGGGGTGTACCCGGGGTGCTCGGCCTTCACCAAACCGGCGATACCCGCCACCATCGGAGCCGCCATCGAGGTGCCGTTCCACGTGTCGTACTCCTGGCTCGTTCCTTGCGTGCCCTCACCCGGCACCACCGTGCTGAGGATGTCGGTTCCCGGCGCCGCGACGTCCACCGACGTGCGGCCGAAGCTGGTGAATGAACATGCAGCTCGTGTGTTACCGCAGCCCGCACCCCCGGTGTCGTAGCCGTACTCATCCTTGTGGTTGCTGGCGGCAACCGACAAGATCGTGTCGAGCTCGTAGGAGGCCGGGAAACTGGGCGACAGCATCGCGCCGCCGTCGAACGTCGCGACATCGTTGTCCGCCGCCTGATTGCCGGCGGCGGCCACGAACAAGACCCCTGCCTGGCCGGCCTTCTTGATCGCGTTGCGCTCCGACTTGTTCCACGGAGCCCCGCCGTAGCTGGCGTTGATGACGTCGGCCCCATGGTCGATCGCCCAATCGATGGCCTCGAGCTCGCTCGACAACGTCAACCCGAATCGGATCGGCATGATCTTGCACGAAGGGCACACCCCACTGATGCCGATGGCGTTGTCGTGTTCGGCGGCGATGATGCCCGACACGTGTGTGCCGTGCGGGGACTCGCCCGGGGGCGTGGTCGGGTCTGTGGGGTCTCCTCCGGCGAAGTTCGCCCAATCGGATGGATCCACCAGTTGGTGCTCCAGATCGGGGTGTGTCACATCGACACCGGTATCGATCACCGCGATCACCGAGGTCGCGGCTCCCGTCGTCGTTGCCCACGCAGTCTCGGCGTCGACATCGGCGCCCGCCGTTCCCGATGACGTGGCGGGAGGCGGATCACTCAGGAAGTGTGCCTGCCCCGAATTGAGCAGAGCCCATTGTTCGGAGAAGTAGGTGTCGTCGGGCGGGGTGATCCCCATCGGGTACAGAACGAAGTTGGGGTCGGCCGAGGCGACGCCGGGCATCTGCTGGAGACGGCGGATCGCCGCGTCGACACTCGCGCCCGACGGCAGCCGGAACGTCTGCATCCCCATACCCGGCACGCTGGCCACCACGTGGGCGCCCATGCGTGAGGCCAGGCTGGTGCCCCGGGTCGAAGCGGCGCCAGGTCGATAGGTGACGACGACCTCTCCCGGCACGGCGGCGGGCCTTTTCGGGACGACCCCGATCATCGAGGTGACCTCGCCGGCTCGATCGACGGCCGGACTCACCCGAGGCACGACGGACGATGCCATGGACGCCGGCACCAGGGTGGCCGCGACCACACCGGCCAGCACCACGACGAAGAGGGTCCGCTTCATCCGACAAGTCCTTCCAGGGTCGTCATACGACAGGCCCGTGAGCGTCGCCCACGCCATCGGAGGAGTCAACACACCGAAAGGTTGAATCTTCCTCGATCCGCGGCCCAGGACCGACGGCGTTGACGTCACCCTTCACGCCCTGCACAATCTCGCCCATGACGACGAGCGTGCACCGCTGGAACTGGCGCCGGGATCTTCCGACCCCGGCGTTCGCGCGCGTCTGACCCCATCGCACCACCCGCACCACCCGCGAACCCCGGGCCTGCAGCAGGCTCGGGGTCATTTCGTTTCCGGCTCATCGGCATCAGGACACGAGGAGGCACACCGTGCACCTTCAGATCAGCCCCGACCGCGACACGTTCGATGCGCTCGCGGCCGAGTGGCCGATGGTGCCTGTGTGGGCAGAGTTGTTGGCCGACGTGTCCACCCCGGTCGGGCTGTTCCCCACGTTGTCGGGCGAGGGGCCGGGTGTGCTGCTCGAGTCGGTCGAACGATCCGAACGATGGGGGCGCTACTCGTTCGTCGGGGGTGAACCCGCCGCCATCATCGTCGGCGACCGAGACGGTGTGCACGTCACCGACGTCGCTCGGGCGCTGCCGATCGAAGTCAGCGACGGGCCGATGCGAGAAGAGCTCATCTCGATCGCACGGTCGTTGCGCGCACCACGCACCGCCGAGCTCCCTGCATTGACCGGCGGGCTCATGGGGTACATGGCGTTCGAGGCCGCGGAACTCCTCGACGGTCACCCCGTCCCCGACCCGTCATCGGCGCCCGTGCCGCCCATCGGCCTGCAGGTGGTGGATCGCGCCGCGGTCTTCGACCACTGGAAGCAGCGCCTGCTGCTGGTGGCCCACGTGTCCTCGGGCGGCTACGACGATGGCGTCCGGGCGCTCCACGAACTCGCCGAGCGCGCGAGCGGCGCGGTCCCTCCACCGCTGGAACCCGTCGGCATGGATGCCGGCGGCGTCACCGGCGAGCCCAACATGCCCGATGAGCGCTACCGCGAGATCGTGGCCTCGTTCAAGGAGCACATCCTGGCGGGCGACATCTTCCAAGGGGTGCCGTCGCGCCGGGTGACGTTCCCGGCTCCCGATGGCGGCTACTCGATCTATCGCCGGCTTCGGGTCGCCAACCCCGCCCCGTACATGTTCTTCCTGCGGATGTTGGGCATGGAGCTGGCCGGATCGTCCCCCGAGCCACTGGTGCGCGTGGAGGGGGGCCGGGTCTCCTCCCGGCCCATCGCGGGGACCCGTCCGCGCGGGGAGAACGAGGCCCAGGATCGGCTGCTGGAACTCGATCTGTTGGCCGACCCCAAGGAGCAAGCCGAGCACGCGATGCTGGTGGACCTGGCCCGCAACGACCTGGGCCGCGTGTGCGTCGCCGGCAGCGTGGAACCCACCCAGCTGAAGGAGGTCGAACGCTTCACCAAGGTGATGCACATCGTCTCGACCGTGGAAGGCGACCTTCGACCGGACCAGCACCCGCTGGACGCCCTAGCCGTCACGTTCCCAGCGGGCACCTTGAGTGGGGCTCCGAAGCGTCGGGCCATGGAGCTGATCGCCGAGCACGAGCCCGACGCGCGTGGTCCCTACGGCGGCGCGGTGGGCTACTGCACGTTCCAGGGTGATCTGGATTTCTGCATCACGATCCGCACCGCCGTCGTCAAGGACGGCGAGGCCCATGTGCAATCGGGCGCGGGCGTGGTCGCCGACTCCGACCCCCAGGCCGAGCTGGACGAAACCAAGGCGAAGGCCTCGGCCCTGCTGCCCGCGGTCGCGCCTCGCGGCGCGCATCATGAGATCGCGCCTCGGTCCGGGGGTACCCTCGACGGCGGGAGGGAGCAACGATGATCCTCGTCGTCGACCACTACGACTCGTTCACCTACAACCTGGTGCAACTGATCGAGGGCCTCGGCCACCAGACCTACGTCGTCAAGAGCGACGCCGAGCCCGCCACCGCGCTCGCCGAACGCGCTCCCGACGGTGTCATCCTGTCGCCGGGCCCGGGACGGCCGGAAGCGGCGGGGTGCTTCACGGACCTCCTCGACGTCCTGGATCCGCAGATCCCGGTCTTGGGCGTGTGCCTCGGCCATCAGGCGATCGGCATCGAGTACGGGGGCACCGTGGATCGCACCGAGCCGGTCCACGGAAAGGCGTCCATGGTGTTCCACGAAGGCCACGGCATCTTCGGGGGCCTGCCCGATCCGTTCGAAGCCGGCCGCTACCACTCCCTGGTGGTCGAGCGGGACGACCTACCGGCAGAACTGGAGCTGACCGCGTGGACCGAGGACGGTTTAGTCATGGGCACCCAGCACCGTGAACTCCCCCGCTACGGAGTGCAGTTCCACCCCGAGAGCATCCTGACGCCTCAGGGACCGATGCTGGTGCGCAACTTCCTGGCGCTCACGAACTGACCCGCAGGACGACCCAGCGGCGCCGGGGTAGGCTCGGCGTGCCGGCGGCAGGATCGCCCAGCACCAAGGAAGGAGCTTCGTCATGGAGCAGTCCCAGACCGACTACGTGCTCGCGATGGAGCAGTTGAGCCAGAAGGTCCACGCGATCCGCGAGGACCAGTGGACGGCCTCCACACCGTGCACCGAGTGGTCGGTGCACGACCTGGTGAATCACCTGACGTACGAGACCCTCTGGGCTCCCGAGCTCCTGTCAGGCAAGACCGTGGCGCAGGTGGGTGATCGTTTCGACGGGGACAACCTCGGTGTCGACCCATTCGATGCGTGGGACCGGGCCGCCGCCTCAGGCATCGCCGCCTTCTCGGCCGACACCGCTCTGGGCACCACCGTGGATTCGTCCATGGGACCGCTCCCAGGCCCTCTCTACCTCGGGCAGATCTTCATGGACGTCGTGATCCACGGCTGGGACTTGGCGAGGGGCATCGGTGTCGACGACACGATCGAACCCAGGTTCGCGGAACAGCTCTACGCCGAGGTGGCCCCCAAGGAAGACGACATCAAAGCCTGGGGAGTGTTCGGTGATCGGGTGGAGCCGCCCGCCGGTGCCGACACGCAGACGAAACTGCTCGCGGTCCTCGGCAGGGTGCAGTAGCGACCACTAGGTGGTCGGCGCCGGACACTTCGGCCCGTACTCGAACGCGCCGCTTCCGCTCGCAACCTTGCACTTCGACTCATCGACCGCCACGAACCGCGATGCAGGGATCGACTTCAGTTCGTCCATCAGATCGTTCGTCCAGCGATCGTCGACCGTGCCTTGGAAGTACCAATCGCTCCCGTTGTCGGCCACGATCATGCCGTAGCGCTTGAACGCACGGATCACGACCTTCGCCTCGTCGGAGTAGCCCGCCGTCCCGAACGACGAGCGCAACCTGAACCGAGCACCCATCGGTGGGCAACGGCGATCGCTGCTACCGGCCTGGTGACGCGCCGGCCACAGGTAGCTGCGTGATGTGCAGTCCGCGGTCACTCGGATCGCGTGCTCGATCGCACCGGCCTCCACCTCGTCGTAGCGAACCAACCCTGGGAAGATCGGCAACCCGGCCGCATCGGCGCTGGTCCACCCGGCGGGTCGCAGGCCGTTGGAGTCCAGGTCGAAGACCGCACCGCTCCCCGCCGAGGGGTCTCCTCCGTTCCATCGGGCCGCGAACAACTCGTAGAGCGTGCACGTGTCCTGGTCGACCATGATCGCGTGCCGATCACCGGAGCTACCGCTGCCGCCCTCGATCGTGATGTCGGGACCGAACGGATAGGGACCGGGATCGCTCTCGTCGTCATAGGTGAAGTCCACGGCGACGTCAACATGGGCAGCGTCCACCACATCGAACGGGATCCCGTAGCTGGGGGGCCCGAAATCCGGATGCAGGTCGGTGCCACCCGAGTGCATCGCCTTCTTCCACGTCACGCTCTTGCGGTGCACGGGGAGACGCGAGATGTCCATGTTCCAGACGTTGTCGGCCGGGAACACCGCGCACGACGTCCCCGGCACCGAGCCGAGAGGCGCCGGACGAGCTGCCGCCACGACCGAGGACGGCGACGAGGCAGCGACCAGCCCGAATACGGCGACGAGAGGGACGAGCCTGGTGAACTTCATATGGTTCCCGTATCGGGCCGCTGCCGGGCAGAACTTGACCTCTAGTCCATGCCGGACTAGTCAGTGGCCTCGCCGGCGGCGACCTTCTCGGCTGCGACGCTCCGTGCCTCGGTGAGCAGCGCCGCGACCAGTTCCTCCTCGGGCACCTTGGCTACCACCTCGCCCTGGCGGATGATGAACCCGAGGCCGTTGCCGCTGGCGATCCCGACATCGGCCTCCCGGGCTTCACCGGGGCCGTTCACGACGCAGCCCATGACTGCGACCCGCATCGGCACCGAGAACTTCTCCTTCTCGATCGCGTCGTTGACCTTCTTCGTGAGTTCGAGCACGTTGACCTCCGCGCGACCGCACGAGGGGCACGCCACCAGGTCCAGACCTCGCTTCCGAAGGCCCAACGACTGCAGGATGGCGTTGCCGGCCTTGACCTCTTCTACGGGGTCATCGGTGAGGGAGACGCGGATCGTGTCGCCGATGCCCTCGGCGAGCAAGGCGCCGATGCCCACCGCGCTCTTGATGCCACCCATCGGCATCGGGCCGGCTTCGGTGACCCCCAGGTGCAGCGGATAGTCGCAGCGCTCGGCGAGCAAGCGGTAGCTCTCGATCATCACCAGTGGGTTGGAATGCTTCACGCTGATCTTGATGTCGAAGAAGTCCTCGTCCTCCAGGATGCGAGCCTCGTTGAGCGCCGATTCCACCAGGGCCTCGGGCGTGGGGTTGCCGTACTTGACCAGCAGGTCTTTCTCGAGCGAACCCGCGTTCACACCGATGCGGATGGGCACACCTCGCGCCTTGGCTTCACGCGCGATCAAGCGCACCTTGTCGTGGTACTTGATGTTGCCCGGGTTGATGCGGAGGCCTTGGATCCCGGCCTCCAGGGCAGCCATCGCGTACTTCCACTGGAAATGGATGTCGGCGACCACCGGCACCGTGGACTTGGCGGCGATCGCGACGAGCGCTTCGGCGTCTTCCCAGTGGGGCACCGCGACGCGGACGATGTCGACGCCTGAGGTCACCAACGAGGCGATCTGTTGGAGCGTGGCGTTGATGTCCGCGGTCTTGGTGGTCGTCATCGATTGGATCGACACGGGTGCGTCGCCACCGATGGCGACGCCGCCGATCATCAGTTGCCGTGACTTCCTGCGTTCGATCGTCATCGTGCACCAAGTGTAGGTGCCACACAGACCTCGACCCTCACGTGTCGCTCCCGACGCCGGCAGCTGGAGTGATCGGGAGATCGAACGTGAACACGCTGCCTTCCCCGAGCTCGCTCGCCGCGCTGATCGTGCCACCGTGGGCCTCGACGACCGATCGGGCGATCGCGAGGCCGATGCCGGTGCCTCCGTCTTCACGGGAACGGGATTGGTCGACGCGATAGAACCGCTCGAACAGCCGAGGTAGGTCCTCCTCGGAGATGCCCACCCCTGAATCGCTGACGCTGATCAGGACCGAGCCGTTCTCACGATGAGCCTCGATGCGAACCCGCCCCCCGTCGGGGGTGAACCGCATGGCGTTGTCGACCAGGTTGAACAGCACCTGATGGACGCGCTCGCGGTCGGCTTCGATCACCGGAAGATCTTCGGGCACTTCACTGGTCAGCTCGACGTGGCGATCACCGCTGGCCATGTCGATCTCCGAGAGCACCTGTCGGACCACCGGTCCCAACGTCACCGCCTCGCGTCGCAACGGGACCTCGCCGGACTCCAGCTTCGAAAGATCGAGGAGCTGCTCCACGAGACGCCCCAGACGCTCCGACTGAGCCAGCATCACCTGGAGCGTTTCGGGGTTCGGCTGCTCCACCCCGTCGAGCAGGTTCTCCAGGTGGGCGCGGATCGCGGTGATGGGGGTCTTCAGCTCATGCGAGACGTTGGCGACCAGTTCCCGGCGCGACGCTTCCAGGTTCTCGAACTCCTGGCTCATGCGATTGAAGGCCACCGCCAGCTGGCCGACCTCGTCACGGCTGGTGGTATGGACGCGAGCCGAATAGTCGCCCGTCTCCATCCTGCGTGCGGCGGCCGCCATATCGCGCAACGGCTGCGTCATACCTCGGGCGAGCCAGCGCGCCATCACCATGGCGATCACGGCGGCGATGGTGCCGGCGAGGAGGAACTGCCACCACACGCTCTGCAGGAACCCCAGGGTTGCGGAGATACGACCGAGCGATCCCCTGGTGGGTGAGGGCTGCATCACGGTCACCCACGCCCCGTCCGCTACGGGCATGGACGCGTACACGTTCTTGCCGACCACTCCCCAATGGGGCACGGCATCATCGAAGACAGGTGGCAGCACGCCCAGGTTCTCACCCTGCACGGCGAGCTCTCCCGCGGAGTTGCGGCGCACGACCATGGTGCCCGACGGCGGTGTCGTGATGTCACCGCTGGCCACCCGGCGTGCCAGCGCCATCGCGTCGATCGCTTCCGAGTCCTTGGGGGTGTTCCGCAAGGCGAAACCGATGAGGGCGTACGAGATCACGATCGTCATCGCGACGGCGACGACGATGGTCGATCCCAGCTTGCCCCGGATCGTCGGCAGCTTCTCGAGCGGCCTCGTGCTCACAGGGTCATCGCCTCACGTAGATTCTTGCTTCACGTTGATTCTTGCTTCACGTTGATTCTTGGAAGGCGTACCCCACGCCGTGCACCGTCCGGATGAACCGCGGCTCGTTCCCGTCCTCGTGAAGCTTGCGACGGATCCGAGCGACGTGCGAGTCCACGACGCGTCCGCCTGCGTAGTCGCGATAACCCCACACCCGGTCCATGAGTTGATCGCGAGACATGACCACACCGGGATCGCGCGCCATGGTCAGCAGGATCTCGAACTCGAGCGGGGTCAGATTGATCTCATCGCCGTCCACGGTGAGACGCCTGCGGGTGGCATCGATCACCAGGCCCCCACGGTCGAGCGGACCATCGTCCTGGGGGGCGCGCATGCGCTCCATGCGTCGCAAGATGGCCCGAACCCTGGATGCCAGCTCGCGGAGGCTGAACGGCTTCGTGAGGTAGTCGTCCGCACCGACCGCGAACCCGGCGACCTTGTCGGCTTCCTCGGTCTTGGCGGTGAGCATGAGGACGGGGGTCCACCCGTCTCGCTGGATCACCTTGCAGACTTCCAGCCCGTCCATGCCCGGAAGCATCAGGTCCAACACGACCAGGTCCGGATGGTGTTCGGCGTGCTGCTCGATGGCTTGGGGACCATCGGCAGCGACGATGACGCGGTATCCCTCGCTCTCCAAGCGAGCTCGGACGGCTTCGGCGATCGCTTCCTCGTCGTCAACGACGAGCACTGTCTGTTCACTCATGGCGTCATGGTAGCCCGGGGCCGTGGTGCACACCCTCGTCGGTTGTTGAGAAATCGTTGCGGCCTCTGCAGGCCAGGAGGAATCATCGGCCGGTTCAGGGCGTGATCGGCTTGGTGAAGTCCAGGAACATCGTGGCCGTCACGAAGGTGACGAAGAACGCCATGACCACCGCCGAGATGGGGATCACCTTGCGCATGTCGACGGGTCTGCCACCGCGCATCTTCTCGACGGCCAGCATCGCGAGATGGCCACCGTCGAACGGGGGCAGCGGCAGCAGGTTGATGAGCCCGATGAACACGGTCACGAATCCGAACAGGAAGAAGATGGAGTTCCAGCCGCCGGCGGCGCTCACCGCGCCCACCTGTTGGCTGATACCCACGACGCTCGTGGCATCGGTGGGCTGACGCTCGGCATCGGTGAACAACAGGCTGAAGACCCTCCCGATGCCCTGGGGACCGAACACCCTTCCGATCGACGTGAAGGAGTCCTCGATCGAGATCCACACCAGCTTGACTCCGCCGACGAGCGATGCCCCGATGCTCTCGGGCTCGGACACCAACTCGATCGTCACCCCCACCCTGCCGATCGTCTGACCTTCGACCTCGGCCAGGACTGGCGTGACCTGCAGCGACACCACGGCTCCATCTCGCTCGACGCCCAGTTGGATCGGCGCGCCGGGACGATCCTCGGCCTGCGCCGTCATGACCTCGATCAGCTGGGCGTTGCTCGGATCCTGCACGGTCCCCACGGCGACGATCGTGTCGCCCGGCAGCAGTCCTGCTTCCTTCGCAGGGGAGACCGAACCGTTCAGCGTGGGTTCCACGGCTGAGACCACGACGGTCCGTTGTGCGTTGGGGTCACCGCTGCCGAAGAAGAACAGCCCGATCGCGAAGATCACTGCGGCGATCACGAAGTGGGAACCAGGCCCCGCGAAGATAGTGAGCGCCCGTTGCCAGATCGGCTTGGCGCCGAACGTGCGGGGGATGTCTTCGGGCGGGACCTCCTCGAAGGGGTTCATCCCTTCGATCTTCACGTAGCCGCCCAGGAGCAGCCATTTGACGCCGTACTCGGTCTCGCCGCGCTGGGTGGACCAGATCCGGGGACCGAAACCCACGAAGTACTCGCGGATCTTCATACCGAACTTCCTGGCGGTGGTCAGGTGCGCCAACTCATGCAAGGAGATGATGATCGTGATGAACGGCAGGAAGATCAGCATGCCGATGAACAGATCCATGGTGGGGGAAGTCCTTCCTTGCTTAGCGTTCCTCGATGATCTCGGCGGTTCGGAGCCGTGCCCAACCATCGGCACGTTCGATGCTCACGATTGAGACCACCGACGCAGGTTCGTGTTCGTCGACCACCGTCTGGACGATCTCGACGATGCGCGTCAGGGCGATCTTCCCCTCCAGGAACGCCATGACGGCCACCTCGTTCGCCGCATTCATGACCGCCGGGAACGTCAATCCCAGGCCGCCGACACGGTAGGCCAGGTCGACCGCAGGGAACGCCTCGCGATCGACCGGTTCGAAGGTGAGCGGGCGTTCGGTGAGCGGCACCGGCTCCACACCCGTGGGCAGACGTTCGGGCCACGCCATCGCCAACTGGATCGGCAGTCGCATATCGGCCGTCGCCATCTCGGCGCGAAGGCTTCCGTCCCGGAACTCCGCCATCGCGTGCACGACGCCCTCAGGGTGGATCAACACATGGATCGAGGAGTACTCCAGGTCGAACAGGTAGTGCGCCTCGATCACCTCGAGGCCCTTGTTCATCAGGGTCGCCGAATCGATCGTGATCTTCTGGCCCATGGTCCACACCGGGTGCTGGAGGGCTTCCTTGACGCTGGCGCGACCGAGCTCGGCTCTGGTCCACCCGCGGAACGGACCACCTGAACCGGTCAACACCACCCGCTTGATGTCCTCGCGTCGCTCTCCGCGCATGGCCATGGCCAGTGCGGCATGCTCAGAATCGACCGGCAAGAGTCGCTCCGGTTCCCCTTTGATCAGGTCGGTGACGAGTTCCCCACCCACCACCAGGCTCTCCTTGTTCGCGAGGGCCAGGGTCTTGCCGCTCTGCAACGTGGCGAGCGTGGGCGCGAGTCCTGCCGAGCCGACGAGCGCGTTGAGCACCATGTCGCATTCGGTATCGGCCGCCATGCGTTCCGCTGCGTCGGGGCCGATCAGCAGTTCGACGTCGCGGACGCCGCTCAGTTTGTCCTTCACGTCTGCGGCCGCCTGCTCGTCCGCGATCGCGACGTAGGGGGGTAGGAACTCGCGGACCTGGCCGACCAGGAGATCCTGGTTCGAACCAGCCGCGGACAACCCCACGACCTTGAACCGATCGGGATGGCGCCGAACGACGTCCAACGCCTGGGTCCCGACCGACCCTGTGGAACCCAGGATGGCGAGGGATCTCATGCGCCCAAGCCTACCCCGAGGTCGTGGTAACGACGGGAACCGCCTCGAGGCCGGACGGCCCCGACCGCGCGAGGCGAACCGGCGTACGCCCGGTCAGGCGAACACGACGCGGAACAGCAGGAACGCAGCGGGAGCGACGAACAGGAGCGAATCGATCCGGTCGAGCACACCACCGTGCCCCGGCAACAAGCTGCTCATGTCCTTGATCCCGACATCCCGTTTGATGAGCGATTCGGCGAGGTCACCGAACGTGGCGGCGCCGGCGACCACGATCCCCAGCAACAACGCCTCGATGCGCTTGTCCTGCAGCGGGTCGACGAACTGGCTCACCAAGGCCACCGAGACGATCACGGTGATCAAGCCGCCGATCACCAAGCCCTCGACGGACTTCTTCGGGCTGACGCTGGGCGCCAGCGGCCGTTGGAAGAACTGTCCTCCCCACACCGATCCGGACAGGAACGCGGCCGTGTCGTAGACGAACGTCAGCGCGATGACCGCAACGACGAGCTGGGTGCCGTCGGGCTCCTTCAGCATGATGAAGAGATAGCTGCCGAGCAACGGGATCCAGGCCAGGTTCAAGATGGTGAGGCCGATGTTGATCGCGGTGTCCTTGCGGGTGTTCGCCGGACCTGCCATGAACCACAGGAACGTGGCGATGACGCCGAGCGAGAACATGGCGAGCACCGCACCCTCACCCTTGAAGTAGCCACCGGCCAGCATGAGCGCACCGGCGACCAGTCCGACCGCGGTGGCGGGTTGACGATGGTGTTTGACCATGACGCCGAACAACTCGCCTTGGGCCAGCAACACGACGATCGCCGCGATGACGCCGAACACGCCCTTGCCGATGAGCAGGGCGGCGAGCGCCACTCCGGCCATCACGACACCGGTCAAGAAGGCGGCGGGCACGTCTCGCTCCCCCGAAGAAGGGCCTCGACGGTCGATGTCGGCACCGACCTCGACCGCGGCCGATCCCTGCCAGCTGGGGCCTCCAAGGCCCTCAGTGCTGGCGACGGTGACGGTCTGTGGCTCCTCGTCGGGATGCAGGCCGGCGAGTATGTCATCGGCACCGGCGTACGCAGCCGGCTCTACGACCTCTACCTCGTCCTCGAAACCCACGACCCCGCCGACGACCGCGTCGTCATCGACGGTGACCTCCGCGTCGTCGGGGGTTGGCGAGGCGAAGTGTTCGGCCGCGGCCTCCAGGTCTTCGTCCGACGGTGCGGTGGTCATGATGACCTCCTCTTCGACGATGTCATCGATCGTGCTCATGGGGGCGGTTTCGGTCCCCAGGTTCTCATCACCGGCGAACAGTCCAGCTTGCGCCGGGTCATGACTCAGCGCGTCCTCTTGATCGGTCATGGGGGCGTCACCCACCGCCAGATCATCGAGGCTCACGATGTCGCTGTCGGTCGTCGGGGCTGGTTCGTCGCCGACGGCGATCCCCTCGATCGTGTCCAGGACCGTCGTGTCGTACCAATCCTCGTCATCGCCATCGTCCACCACGACGTCGGAGACGACGGGGGCGGCCACCTCGGGTTCGACGTCGGGCGCAGGGTCGGTCGGTGCAGGGTCGCCGGCTCGGACCGCCACGTGCTCCTCGCTGGGGGTTTCCTGCGCACCCGCCGAGGCGGGTTCGTCCCAGTCCACGTCCTTGATGGGCGCGAAGAACTTGTCGAGGTCTTCGAAAAGATCGTCGCCGTCGCGCTTGTCGTCCGCCACTAGACCTCCATGAGCTCCTGTTCCTTGTGGCCTTGGATCTCGTCGATCTCTGCCACGAAGCGGTCGGTCACCTTCTGGAGCTCTTTCTCCCCTCTGTTCAGGTCATCTTGGGAGATACCGCCCTCTCGCTCAAGCTTCTCCATCTCTTCCTTGGAATGTCGTCGAACGTTTCGGACGGCCACTCGGCCCTCTTCCGCACGATGATGGACCTGTTTCACGAGGTCTTTGCGCCGTTCTTCGGTGAGCGGCGGGAACGCCAACCTGATGACGTTGCCATCGTTGGAAGGGGTGATACCCAGGTCGGAGGACTGGATCGCCTTCTCGATGACACCCAGCGAGGACTTGTCGTATGGGGATACGGCCAGGGACCGTGGCTCGGGGATCGTGACCGATGCCAGCTGGTTGAGCGGCACCGGCGTGCCGTAGTACTCGACCGTGATCCGGTTGAGCACCGTGGGCGAGGCCCGGCCCGTGCGGAACCCGGACAGGTCCTCTTTGAGGTGAGACACCGCCTGCTCCATCTTGTGGGCGGCGTCCTTGAGGCTGGAATCGATCGTCATTGACTCCCCTTCAATGGACGAGCGTACCGATGGGCTCGCCGCCCACGACGCGACGGATGTTCCCCTCTTCACGCAGGTCGAACACGATGATCGGCAGTTCGTTCTCCATGCACAGGCTGATGGCCGTGGCATCCATCACCTGGTAGCCCTCTTTCAGGACCTCGACGTAGGCGATCGAGTCGAACCGGCTGGCGTTGGCATCGACATGAGGGTCGGCGGTGTAGACGCCGTCCACCTTCGTGCCTTTGAGCAAGGCTTCAGCCCCGATCTCGAGGGCCCGCTGGGCGGCGCACGTGTCGGTGGAGAAGTACGGCACCCCGAGCCCAGCCGCGAAGATCACGACCCTGCCCTTCTCGAGGTGACGGCGAGCTCGCAACGGCATGAACGGCTCCGCGAGCTGTGACATGGAGATGGCCGTCTGGACCCGCGTGGTCACGTGGATCTTCTCCAGGGCATCCTGCAGGGCCAGCGCGTTCATGACCGTGGCCAACATGCCCATGTAGTCGGCCCGGTTGCGTTCGATCCCTGGAGCTTGGCGTCCACGCCAGATGTTGCCGCCGCCCACCACGATGGCGGTCTGCACTCCCATATCGACGACCTCGGCCAGCTGACGCGCCACGAGGGCCGTGGCATCGGTGTTGATACCCGAGCCCTCGTCGGAGGGAGCGAAGGCTTCGCCGGAGAGCTTCAACAGGACCCGGTTGTACTGGGTCCGTGTGGTGTCTCCGCTATCGGCCATCCGCGCTGCTCCCTTGGTTGGTCGTCGGGTCGCCGTGGGTGATCGTGATCAGCCTTCCTCGCCCAGCTTGTATCGAACGAACCGTCGGACGGCAACCTTCTCGCCGACCTTGGCCGATGTCTCGTCGAGCAGTTGCTGCACCGTCTTCGTGTCATCCTTCACGAAGGGTTGGTCCACGAGGACGATGTCCTTGAAGTACGCGTTGACCTTGCCTTCCACGATCTTGTCGATCACGTTCTCGGGTTTGCCAGACTCTTGGGCCTGCTTGGCGAAGATCTGACTCTCATGCTCGATCTCGTCCTGAGGCACCTCGTCGCGTGTGACGAAACGTGGGGCGGAGGGGCTCGCGATATGCAACGCGATATCCTTGGCCAGCGCCTTGAACTCGTCGGTATTGGCCACGAAGTCGGTCTCGCAGTTGACCTCGACCAGCACGCCCACCGTGTTGTTGAAGTGGATGTAGGACTCGACGAGCCCTTGGTTGGCCGCCCGGCCGGCACGCTTGGCAGCGGAGGCCAGGCCCTTCTCGCGAAGTCGCTCCACGGCCTTGTCGAGATCGCCACCCGCCTCGACCAAGGCGTTCTTGCAATCCATCATGCCCGCCCCGGTCAGGTCGCGAAGCTTCTTGACGTCGGCGGCGGAGATACCGTTCTCGCTCATGGGGTCGGTGACTCCTCGGTCGTTGCCGGCGTCGCTTCCGGACTCGCGGTCTCAGCGGGCGCCTCAGCAACCGGGGCGTCGGGCGTCGCTTCCTCGGGCGTCGATCCCTCGGGCGTCGCTTCCTCGGCAGCCGGAGCCTCCGGTGCGTCGGGCTCGAAGACGGTGGAGATGGCGATGGCCGCGGCATCCTCGGCCGACGGTGTCTCGCTCTCTTCGACCCGGGCGGGTGCGGGCGTTGACTTGGGGCCCGGCGCCTTCTTCGCGACGGGAGCGGTGATGCGCTCGATGTCCTCGTCCTTGGCCATGCCGTACCCATCGGCCAATGCGTCAGCCACCACGCGCGCCACCAGATTGACGGCGCGGATCGCGTCGTCGTTGCCGGGGATCACGTAGTCGACCTCGTCGGGGTCACAGTTGGTGTCCACGATCGCGATCACGGGGATCCCCAACTTGCGGGCCTCGTTGACGGCGATGTGCTCCTTCTTGGTATCGATCACGAAGACCGCGTCGGGCAGGCGCTCCAGATCCTGGATGCCGCCGAGGTTGCGCTGCAGCTTGTCGCGCTCGTGGCGCAGCCGGATCGCTTCCTTCTTCGGCAGGTAGTCAAGCGCCCCGGTGCGATCCATCTCGCGAAGCTCACGCAGGCGGAGCAAGCGCTTGGACACCGTAGTGAAGTTCGTGAGCATGCCGCCCAACCAGCGGTGGTTGACGTAGGGCATGCCGATCCGGTCCGCCTGTTCCTGCACGACCTCCTGGGCTTGCTTCTTCGTGCCCACGAACAGCACGATGCCGCGGCGGCGGCCGAGCCCTTGGACGAACGCGTAGGTCTCCTCGAGGCCGGACAGCGACTTCTCGAGGTCGATGATGTAGATGCCGGAACGCTCCCCGTACAGGTAGCGGTGCATCTTCGGATTCCACCGGCGTGTCTGGTGGCCGAAATGCACGCCTGCCTCGAGGAGCTCCCGCCTGGTGACGACAGGCTTGCTGACGCCAGGGTTCGTGGCGACGGCCATGGGGGCCCTCCTTCTTCGGTTGTGATCCTCCCCTCGGATCGACCCGTCACCGGCCCGGCCGCAAGGCACAGGACCCCGGTGGAACGGTCCCCGAAGGTGTGAGCTCGGCGCGGATACGCCGGCGGCAGGAGTCTAACAGCGGGCTAGCGACCGCGGCCGCGCGGCTTCGGCGCTCGCTTCGGCGCTCGCGTCGGCGCGTCGGGCACCTCGGCGGCGACGCTGAGGTAGCGGAACGCGAGCGCCGCGATGACGATCGCGTGGCCCAGTCCCGCGACCAGCGCGATGGCCCATGCGCCGATCGAGGGG
Source organism: Actinomycetota bacterium (assembly GCA_036520695.1). Taxonomy (GTDB): domain Bacteria; phylum Actinomycetota; class UBA4738; order UBA4738; family HRBIN12; genus JAOUEA01. The sequence continues at coordinate 3,245 of DATDJD010000293.1, read as the reverse complement.
TTCACGCCCACCAGAGAACCGGGCTTCGGGATCGCCAGGACGGCCACGGACGTCAACACGTACAACGCAGCGAACGTGAGGTTGCCCGACCCGGGCATCCTGGCCGCTCGTGCCGACCGGCCCATGGTTTCGGCCAGCCCTCGGCGCTCGGTCGCCGCGATGGTGGTGGCGAACCCCAGCAGGTAGATGCCACCCACCAGCGCCGCCATCAGGATGAGCAGACCGAACCCCGACCCCAGCAACGGCCCGATGAAGTTGGCCATGACCAACAGACCGAGGCACCCGACGTTCACCGACACGGCGATCGGCAAGATCCGGAGCGCTCTGACCAGTGACCATCGCGACGCCTTGCCGGTCTGCAACACGTCGACGGCCATGGACGTCAGGACAGCGATGACGACCGCCCGGACCACGATGAATCCGAGCAACGCGATGAATCCCGTCTGCACGCCGAAGACACCGATCGACAACGTCAGGTCTGAGTAGGAACCCACGGGCGGCACACCGAGTTGGTTGACCATGATCGCGAACGGACCTTGCGACCCGAAGGCCACCAAGGCGAACCACTCCAACGCGACCACCAGGACCACCGTGCAGACGATGCCGGGGGACGAGGCCACGGTGGCGAGGCCCCGGTACAACGATGTCGGGATCTTCGGCATGGACGATGCGCCGGGCACCCGCGGGGCGAACACGGAATCCAGGATCCCCTTGCGAGCGGGCGTGGTCTCCTTCGTCGACGCCGGGGCACGGTAGCCGGTGGGGCGCTTCTTGTTCTTGTTGGTCACGGCTGATCCCGTTCGTCTTCGTCGGAGTGGTTGTCGATGTCGTCGGAGATCTCGTCCTCATCCTCGTGGGAGTCAGCGGTGTCCGGCAATGCCGGACCCATCCGCTTCGCGAGGAAGCGACCCAGCAGCAAGGTGAGGCCGATGACGACAGCGCCGGCGATACCGACGTTGAGCGCCAGCATGCCCGGGTCTGGCGTGGTGGGCGAAGGTTCGCTCACCAGGGTGCCGTCGGGATCGTGCACATAGGCCTGCAGCCCTGCGTCGGCACCCCCCCTCACCAGCACCAAGCGCTCCCCGGCCACAGCCATCGCCCGGACGGGCGCCGCGGTTGCCTCCGACCGCCAGACCAACTCGCCGGAGGAAGCGTCCAACGCCACGAAGTCCCCGTCGAGGGTGCCGACCACGACATGATCGGCGACGGCGATCGGCGCGGCGCGGAATACGTTCTGATTGAGCGCGAAGTCCCAGATCCTGGCTCCGGTATCCGGATCGAACGCGTACGTGACCCCCAACGCATCGGTCGCATACACCGCATCGTCGGTGACGACCGGGGGGGCCGTCGCCGAGGGGTCGAGCAGACGTGGAAGCCGAGACCGCCAGGTCCGTTCACCGGTGGCCAGGTCGATCGCATCGATACTCGCCTCTTGGCTGCCCGAGAACGCCACGTAGGCCGTCGTGTCGTTCGCGGCGACGGTCGACACGATGGCGGCCGCCCCCTGGTCGTCGAGGCGCCATGCTTCTTCGCCATCGCCGGCGTCGAGAGCCACGACCGTCGGTAGCCTCGATGATTGGGTCGACTGCACGCCGACCAACACGGTGTCGGCCGCAACCGTCGGGGGCGAAGTCAGTGGCCTGCCCAGCTCCACGTTCCACACCACGGAACCATCGGTGAGGTCGATCGCGTAGACCCGGCCGCCGTTGGCACCCACGAACGCCATGGTCCCGTCGACCGTCACTCCAGTGCGGCTCACCTCGTCGAGGGGCACCGGCTTGAAGAGCGGCTTGCGGGTGCGCACGTCGAACGCCGCGAGATGTGAGTTGAAGGTTCCCTGGCCGTCGGCACCGTCCTCGCCAGCAGCCGATCCGGAGGGGGAGGCGGACGCGGGAGCCGTCGGTGACGGCGAGGAGGCCGAGGGAGATGCGTCGGGGTCGGGCGGCCCATCGCCGAACCCCTCCGTGTATACGACGGCATCGGACCCATCGACGCTCGCGATCGCTGCAGAGACGGGAGGACCCAGATCTCGGTCGACGGTCCATGCCTGTGAGCCCGACTCGGCGTCGACACCGATGATCTGATCGGGACCGACCACCACGATCGTGTCGCCCGCTACCACCGGCGCGGAGACCCCGAACTGAAGGTCGGGACCACCCAGATCGATCGGGAGTTCCCAATCCATCCGGTAGGCAGGCTCCGGGCCTCCGGGCGCATCGCCCGAATGATCGGGACCTCCCTGGAACTGCGTCCAGCCTTCCTGGGCCTGTGCGATCGCGAACACGGCGGGCACCAGCGTCATCAGTGCGACCAGCACGAGGGCAGGCAGGATGCGGCGCAGCGCCCGTGAACGCGCGCGGGGAAAGGACGGAGGAAGAAGAGGGGTGGTCAAGGCCGCGTCATCCTAGCCGCCGAGACCCAGAACGGCTGTTCCTCAGGCTGCGAGTCGGATGAACCCACTGACCGACACGGGCCCGAGGTAGTCGAGTGGATCGACGTAGACGTCGTGGAGCTTGACCCCCATATGCAGGGTGGGGATGACGTCGGTGGCATGGCCAGGGCCGGTGGCCGCGATGGTGTCGCCCGCCTCCACCACATCGCCCTTCTTGACGGCGATGGACGACAGCCACGAGTACGTGGACTCGAGCCCTGCCCCGTGGTCGATCGTGACGAACAGGTGCCCGCCTATCTTGCCCGCGAAGCTGATCTGACCGGCGGCCGGCGCGATGACGACCGTTCCGAGGGAAGATGCGACATCGATCCCCCGATGTCCTGAGCCGTAGGGCGAAGCCGGAGGATCGAACCCGCGGACGATAGGCCCGGAGACCGGCCACATCCATGTGCCGGCGGCGTGGGCAGGCCAGAGGCCGACCGAGCAGATGACCGTCGCGATCAGGATGAGGCCGAAGGAAACACGTCGCATCCCTGGACCATAGAGACACCCGGCAACAGGTTCCGTGACCGTGGTCACATCGTGGGCGAGACAGAGCGGGGCTGGCTACTCGACTTCGGTGAGCTGGCCGCGGAGTCCGCCGACGGCCTTCGTGTGGATCTGACACACACGCGATTCGGTGACGCCAAGGATCTCGCCGATCTCGGCGAGGGTGAGCCCCTCGAAGTAGTACAGGGTCACGACGATCTTCTCTCGCTCGGAGAGTTCATTGATGGCGGCGGCGAGCAGCCCGCGGGTCTCCTGTGACTCGACTCCCTGGGTGGGGTCGATCCCCCGATCGGCGAGGGTATCG
>DATDJD010000292.1:0-2635 GCA_036520695.1 Actinomycetota bacterium | reverse complement strand
GAGCATCACGTACCGAACCTGCCCGGGTCGATCGCGGGCGGTCGGTCTCGTGGTGAGCCGGTCCATCGCCGCGAGTGCATCGGGACCGGTGACGTGCCACTTCGACAGCGCCGAGACGTCCCATATGACCGCGCCGTCTCGAGCGGCCCGATACTCCGCCTCCGGATCCCCGAACGATGCCGTCCACAGCCGCCCGTAGTCCTCGAAGAAGGTCGCCCCCAACGCGCGTTGGCGCTCGAACAGCGGTCCACGACGAACTTCGTTGCTGAGCGTGGTGAGGTCGACGGGTTCCACAGCAGCTCCTCAGGTGGTGAACGGCCCGAACGGTTCGAAGCCCGGCGCGGCCAACGGCCACGGGTTGGCAGCCTCCCACGCCGCGCCCACTGCCAGCACCATGTCGTCGGCGAACCTGGGGCCGGTGATCTGGACACCGAACGGCACACCGTTCGGCGAACGTCCAGCCGGCAGGCTCAGCGAAGGATGCCCACCGATGTTGGCGATCTGCGTGTTGTAGGCGGCGACATCCGTGCCCGCTCGCTCTTGGCCGACCATGCGGCCGTCGGCATAGAAACCTTCGACGCACATCGTGGGACACACCAGCACGGCGTCATCGGCGAGCAGCTGGTCAATCACCTTGACTACTTCGTAGCGACGTCTGCGTGCAATGAGGTAGTCATCCACGGTGAACGTGGCGGCGTACTCCAGCGCCGCGCGCAGATACGACGTCAGCTCGTCCGCATGCTCGAGGACCCGCTCGCGACCGATCCACGTGAGCTCCTCCACGCCGACCATCTGGAACCAATCGTCGTCGGCCTGCGCCGGCAACGGCGGATCGATCCGTTCCGCGGGCGAACCCGTGGCAGCCTCCATCGCCGTCACAGCGTCTTCGAACAGGGAGGCGATCGGTTCGGGCAGCGGGCCATGGTCGGCCATCCTCGGCGTGACCAGCAGGCGTCGGGGCCACACCCCTTCGCGGAACATCCAGGACGGGAGCGCGGTGGGGTCTCCGGCGACCGGACCGCGAAGCACCTCGAGCAGCAGCGCGGCGTCGGCGACGCTCGTCGCGAGCGAACCCTTGGTCGACAGGTCGATCCAGGAAGGCGTGGGGTCGCGGCCGATCAATCCGTTCGTCGGCTTGAACCCGACCAACCCGCAGAACGCTGCGGGGATGCGGATCGAGCCACCACCGTCGGTCGCGGTCGCGAGCGGAGCCATGCCCATCGCCAGCGCGGCCCCGCTCCCACCGCTCGACCCGCCCGGCGACCAATCCAACGCCCAGGGGTTGTGGGTATCGCCGAAGAGCCGGTTCGCCGTGAAGCCTTCCAGCGCGAACTCCGGCAGGTTCGTCTTGCCGACCACGACGGCACCGGCCACCCGGAGACGTGCGACCGCTTCGCAGTCTCGTTGCGCCGGCGGCGCGTCCTGGAACAGCAGAGACCCGTACGTCGTGGGCAGGCCGGCACAGTCCTCATTGTCCTTCACGAGCAAGGGCAGCCCGGCCAAGAGGCCGGGATCCTCGCCGGCCGCCACCCGGGCGTCGATGACGACTGCATCGGCGAGTGCATCGTCGTCTCGCGTCGAGATCACGGCATTGACCGGACCGTCGAGCCGATCGATGCGCTCGAGGGAGGCTGTCACCAGAGCTTGCGAGGTGACATGACCCTCCCGCACGTCGGCTGCCAACCGGGCGAGCGCCATCAGCCGCGCCCGGGCACTTCGTGACCGCCACGCACGATGACGTCCCCCTCGTCGATGCCCATGGACGGCGAGCCTACCGCGGGAGGGACGCCGAGCGATCGTTGCTCGATCGCGGCCCAGGCCACGATCCCTAGCCCAGCGCGATCAGCGCGATCCCCGTGAACGCCGCGATCACACCCACGGTCTGCGAACGGGCGAGGCGTTCGTGCAGCACTCCCCTCGCCAGCAACACGGTCGCGACGGGGTAGAGGGCCGCGAGCACCGCGATCACGCTGAGCAGCTGTCCGGTCGACGCCGCGATCGCGAACGACAGGTTGGCCCCGTTGTCGAGCAACCCCACCATCACCAAGGTACCGAACTGGTGCCGAGACGTCGAGAACGAAGGGCGAGCGATCACCACGATCGGCACCAGCAAGGCCACGGCACCGATACGGACCGACACGGTGGTCCACTCGGGATCGATGCGGGCGCCCTGGTCCAGGAACACAAGCAACGCCCCGAACGCGACCGCGGCGATCGAGGACAAGACCACCGCGCGAGTGGTGACGGGCTCACCGTGGCCCTCGGGGGCGCGTGATGCCAGGAGGACGCCTACGATCGCGGCCGCGATCCCCACGAGTTGCACGGACGTGGGACGGTCGCCTCGCACCAGACCGGCGCCCACCGACACGACGACGGAGAGCGCCGAGATGGGCGCCACGACCCCCATCGGCCCGAGAGCCAATGCGGTGTACAAGGCCGATAGACCGATCAGTCCGCACACGCCCGCCGCCATGCCGAGCCAGACGACCTTCATCTCGACCGGCCCACGCCCCAGACCCACCACGACCGCGGCCATGAAGACCAAGCCGGCGATCTGCGACACGACGCTGACCACCCAGATCGAGAGCCTCTTGGTGGACAACCCACCCAGGAAGTCGGCGGTTCCCCACCCGAC
>DATDJD010000291.1:0-6141 GCA_036520695.1 Actinomycetota bacterium | reverse complement strand
GCCTCAGGCGCATCCGCGATGAACTCCCGGTACCACCGGAGCACGTCGGGCGCGTCGGAGAGTTCGAAGAACATCGGTCCGCCGTAGATCTCACTGAGGGGGCTCAGACGAAACTCCAACGCCGTCGCGACCCCGAAGTTGCCGCCACCACCGCGCAGCGCCCAGAACAGGTCGGGGTGCTCTTCCTCGCTGGCGACCAGCGAGCGGCCGTCGGCGGTGACCACGTCGGCAGAGATCAGGTTGTCGAGCGAGAACCCGAGACCGCGGCAGAGGTAGCCGATGCCTCCGCCGAGGGTCAGGCCCGCGACGCCGGTCGTGGAGATGATGCCACCGGTGGTCGCCATCCCCCATCCATGAGTCGCGTCGTTGAAGTCGCCCCAGGTCGCACCCCCCTCGGCTCGGGCAGTCTTGGCCTGGGCGTCGACCCGAACACCGCGCATACCCGTCAGATCGATCACGACCCCGTCGTCACAAGTGCCGAAGCCCGGCACGCTGTGACCACCGCCGCGGACGGCGAGGTCGACGTCCATCTCACGCGCGAGGTTCACGGCGGCGACCACATCGTCGGCGTTCGACGGTCGCACGATCACCGCGGGCCGGCGGTCGATCATCGCGTTGTAGACGGCACGGGCGTCGTCGTAGCCCACATCGTCGCGGGCGATGACGGAGCCCCGCACCTGCGTACGAAGTGTCTCGATCGTCGGTACCGACATGGTCCCCTCCCTGGCTCGAGCGGACACAACATCGACCCTATCCCTCTCGGCTGATACGCGCTACCCGGCCGATATCACGGACGTCGGCCCGATAGCCCATTGAGCCTCGGCGGCACACGGGCGCATGATGTCGCCCATGGACACCCGCGTTCCAACCGTGGGTCCGTCGTCATGGTTCCTGGTGGTGGCACTCGCCATCCCACTGGCCGGACTCGCTCTCTTGCTTGGCTTCCCTTCGCTCGACGTGCATTGGGAGCACCACGCGTCGCATTTCTGGCTCGTGTTCGGCGTGGCGATCCTGAACGTCGCGCTCGGCCTGATCGTGAGCGAAGTGGCCCGAAGGAGCGACGATGAGCGCCTCTTCCTGGTCTCCATGGTGTTGCTCACCAGTGCCGGCTTCCTCGCCCTGCATGCATTGGCGACGCCGGGCGTTCTGCTGAGCGGACCCAACGGCGGGTTCGTGCTGGCAACCCCGATCGGCTTGCTCTTGGCGTCGGGGTTCGCCGCGCTGTCCTCGATCGAGATGGACGATCGAACGGAGGCGACGCTTCGCCGCTGGCAGGCGCCGATGCGGATCGGACTCGTCGTGGTGCTGCTCGCGTGGGCAGTCGCTTCGTTGGCCCACGTCGCGCCGCTCGAGCGGGTGATCGAATCGGAGCGCGCGCCGTGGCTCTTGATCATGGTGCCCTTCGGGGTCGTCGCCTACGGGTTCGCGGCGTGGCGCTACCTGTCGATCTATCGGCAGCGTCAGCGTTCGCTTCCCCTGGCGGTCGCGGTCGCGTTCATCTTCCTGGCGGAGTCGTTGATCGCGATCGCGTTCGGTCGAGCGTGGCAGGCATCGTGGTGGGAGTGGCACCTCTTGATGGCGGTGGCTTTCGCCACGATCGTGGTCGCGGCCCGCCGTGAGTACCGGGCCGCACCGTCGATGTCTGGAACCTTCGGCGGTCTCTACCTCGAACGAACCCTCGAACGACTCGACACGCGCCAGTCGACCGCGATGGCCGAACTGGTCCGCGCCGATGCGTCGGGAACACTTGGGTCGGCAGCCGAATCATTGCGTGCGCAAGGTTTCAGTGGCGATCAAGTGGCGGTGATGACGGACTCCGCGCGCGAACTGGCCCGGATGGACGGACTCCTGCGCCGATACGTCGGGCCACACCTCGCGGATCGGCTCGGCGAGGACCCCGAGCTGGCACATCTCGGCGGGCACGAGCGAGATGTCACCGTCTTGTTCGCCGACCTGTCGGGCTTCACCACGTTCGCGGAGGGCAGATCCGCCACCGAGGTGATCGAGATGCTGAACGCGTACTGGGGTTCGGTCGTCCCGTTCGTGGTCGATCGGGAAGGCGGCTTCATCGAGCGGTTCGCGGGCGACGCGATCCTGGCCGTGTTCAATGCGTTGGGCGATCAGCCCGATCACGCCGCACGGGCGGTGCGTGCCGCGGTCGCGATCCGCGACCGGTCGGCCCTGGTTCGAGAGTCCGACGATTGGCCCCGGTTCCGTGTCGGCGTGAACACCGGCATCGTGGTGATCGGCAACGTGGGGGCGGGATCGCAGCGCTCCTTCTCGGCGATCGGTGACACGACGAACGTGGCCGCGAGGCTCCAGGGGCTGTCCACGCCCGGCCACATCACGATCGGGAGCCGCACGCTGGACGAAGCGAACGCGGAACCCGATGTGATCATCGATGTGCGACCGATGGGGTCGACCGATCTCAAAGGGAAGTCCGAACCCACCGAAGCGTTCGAGCTCCTGTCGGTCAGTTCGCCACGCTGATCCGCCTACGGCGCGGGCGTCGTGACACGCTTGGCGACCTCGGCGCGCACGACCGGCGCAACCTCGGTGCCCAGCAACTCGATCGACCGCATGATCTTGGCGTGGGGCATCGTGCCCACGGTGAACTGCACCAGGAAGCGGTCGTGGTCGAAGATCTCGTGCTGGAACAAGACCTTCTCGATCACTTCCTGTGGGCTCCCCACGAAGTTGGCGCCGCGGAGCGTCGCGCCACCGTCGTACTGCTCCCGCGTCATAGGCGACCAGCCCCGTTCGCGCCCGATCTTGTTCATCATGTTCGCCGCGTACGGGTAGGACTCATCCAACGCCTGCTGCGTGGTGCTCGCGATGTAGCCGTGCGAGTTGATGCTGACCGGGAGTGCCGAGTCGTGTCCTGCCTGCTGGGCAGCATCGCGGAACAGCTGCACGAACGGAGCGAACCGTTCGGGCATGCCACCGATGATCGCGAGCGCCATCGGCAGGCCCAAGGTGCCGGCCCGGAACGCCGACTCGGGCGTCCCACCGACCGCGAGCCAGATCGGCAACGGATCCTGGAGCGAGCGGGGATAGACGCCCTGGCCGGTCAACGCCGGGCGGTGGGTGCCCGACCACGTGGGGTGCTCGTCGTCGCGGAGCGCCATGAGCAACTCCAGCTTCTCGCCGAACAGATCGTCGTAGTCCTTCAGGTCGTAGCCGAACAAGGGGAACGACTCCGTGAACGAACCGCGACCCGCCATGATCTCGGCCCGTCCGTCCGACAGCAGATCCAGCGTCGCGAAATCTTGGAACACACGCACCGGGTCGTCGGAGCTGAGCACCGTCACCGCGCTCGTGAGGCGAACGTGCTCGGTTCGCTCCGCGACCGCTGCGAGCACGACCGCCGGGGCCGAGACGATCAGGTCGGCCCGGTGGTGTTCCCCGACCCCGAAGACGTCCAGACCCACTTGGTCTGCGAGCTCGGCTTCCTCCATCAGATCCCGCATGCGTTGGTGCGGGCTGATCATGCTGCCGTCGTGCGGATCCTCCTGCAGCTCGGCGAAGGTATAGATCCCGATCTCCATGGTGAACGTGAACCCTCCTGGTCATCTCGATGTTCCAAGGCGGGACGAGGGCAGGGTACGTTGACCAGCCATGGGCGAACGCGATCCCGTAGCGAGAGCGGTGACCTGGTTCGTGGTGGCCAGCCTGCTGGTGCTCGTCGTGGTCGGTGTCGGTGGGGTCCTGGTCCTGCGGCGGGTGGGCACCGACGAAGCCATGCGACAGGCTGAGGACACGGCCGTCGTGGCCGCTCGCGCCGTGCAGGAACGGTTGACCGACCGCATGGTCACGAGCGGGAGCTTCGTCGACCTGCAGCCGCTGGACGCCCTCGTCACCGCCGGTGTGCTCCAGGATCCGATCGATGCCGTCTCGTTGCGGACCCGGAGCGGACGTGTCGTCTATTCGAACGAACCCGATGAGATCGGAACCGAGGAGTCGCTGAGCGGTCCTGAGACCTCGACGCTGGCGGGCGCGGGCACGACGGTGACCGAGATCAGCACCGCCGGGAACCAGCCATCCCTGGAAGTCTCCCTCCCGGTGTTCACCCCCGACGGCATGGCGTTGCTGTTCCAGGCGCAGCTGCGATTCGACTCGGTGGCCGCGAGCGGGCGAGAACTGTGGACGGCGTTCATCCCGGTCCTCGCCGTCACCCTGGTGGCGCTCGCGGCGTTGGAGATCCCGCTCGCGGTCAGGCTCGCGCGCCGGGTTCGAGATTCCCAGCGTGAGCGAGCACAGCTCTTGCAGCACGCGATCGAGGCATCCGACGTCGAGCGCCGTCGGATCGCGAGCGAGCTGCACGACGGCCTTGGCCAACAACTGGTGGGTCTGTCCATGACGCTGTCGGCCGAGGCAGATGCCATCGAACCCGAGGACGCTGCCGCGGCCGGGCGGTTGCGCGAGGCCGCCGACCGGACCAGACAACAGATGCGCTCGCTACGCTCTGCGTTGATGGGCATCTATCCCCCGACCCTGGAGCGGACCGGCCTCGCCGCTGCGCTGGACGACCTCGCCGCGGTCCTTCGAACCCAGGGCGTCGAGGTCGAGGTGGAGATGGCGCTCCCGAACGGCACGGACTTCTCACCTTCGGTGGACGAGCTGCTGTTCCGAGGCGCTCGTGAAGCCGTGCAGAACATCACGACGCATGCGGGGGCGCACCACGCTTCCATCGAGGTGTCCACCAGCGAACGAAAGGCCGTCCTGCGCGTCGTGGATGACGGTGTCGGGCTGAACCCGGATCGCTCAGCACAGGCGAGCGCCGACGGGCATCTCGGATTGTTGATGTTGGACGATCTAGCCAGGAGTGCAGGGGGGTCCCTCACCGTCGGCCCCGCCAAGGAGGCAGGCACGTCGTTCGTCCTCGAGATCCCGATGTCGGAGCCGGATCGATGATCCGCGTCCTCATCGTGGACGACCACGAGGTCGTGCTCGCGGGGCTGCGCCAGCTCATCGACGGCTTCGAAGACGTCGAGGTCATCGAGTCGGCCACCGACGGACTCCAGGCCATCGAGGCGTGCGCATCGACCACTCCCGACGTCGTGCTCCTCGATCTCGAGATGCCCAACATGGACGGGATCGAGGCGACAAGAGCGATCAAGACTTCGTCGCCGGCTACGAACGTGGTCGTCTTCACGTACTTCTCGGACCGGGCACGCATCGTGCAAGCCCTCGACGCCGGTGCGACGGGGTATCTGCTGAAGGACGCAGATCCCCGTGAGCTGCACTCGGCCATCAAGGCTGCGGCCGAAGGTGGCGTGCCACTGCACCCCACGGCGGCCGCCGCCATGCTCGAAGAACGCTCCGAAGCCGGGACCCGTGCCCACAGCGAACTCTCCCCTCGAGAGCAGGAGGTGCTGGTCCTGGTGGGCGATGGCCTGGCCAACAAGCAGATCGCACGTCGCCTGGGCATCTCCGAGAAGACCGTGAAGACACACCTCACCAAGATCTTCCAGACGATCGGGGTGACCGATCGGACCCAGGCAGCGCTCTGGGCCGAACGCAACGGGTTGCTGCGGCCATGAGCGCGGTCGCACGACGGAAGTCGTATTGCCCGACGAGACGCTCCAGGCGCACCCTCGCGGGGTGGTCAGGATGAGGAGCCTCGTGCGCTGCGTCTCGCTCGGCATGGCCCTGTTCATGGCGCTGACCTTCACACCCGCCACGGCGGCCTCGCCTACCAGCGACCCCGTGAACACTCGCCTCGAGGCCCCCGGCATCGCCAGGGGCGGATGCAGCGGCCCCAGCCGTTGGCGCCTCACCGTACGTCGCGAGGCCGGTGCCTTCCGTGTGACGTTGGTCGTGCGAGGCGGACCAGCCGACCAACGCTGGAACATCTTCATCGATCACGACGGGCGTGGCTTCTTCGCCGGCTCACGCGTCAGCAACGCGAACGGGGCCGTGAGCGTTCGACGCACGGCGAGCGACCTCAGAGGCGTCGACCGGTTCCGTTTCGGGGCGAACGGCAAGCACGGTGAGTCCTGCAGCGGTCGGGCGCGCGCCTAGCGAGACTGGTCGCACGACCAAGGTCGCATTGTCCGCGGGACTTCGTGGGGCCGACCATCCACTTCGAGCTCGGGATCACCCGGGCACGGAGAAGGGGAGGACGGATGATCGACTCGA
>DATDJD010000290.1:0-4697 GCA_036520695.1 Actinomycetota bacterium | reverse complement strand
TTCGGGCCGGTCGTCACGATCAGCCCCTACGAGACCTACGACGACGCGTTGCGGTCGGTGAACGACTCGAAATACGGCCTGCAGGCGGGGGTCTTCACCAACGACATCAATCGCGCGATGGAGGCCCACCGAACGCTGGACGTCGGCGGTGTCATCGTCAACGATGTCAGCGCCTTCCGCGCCGATCAGATGCCCTACGGCGGCTCGAAGGATTCAGGGGTCGGTCGTGAAGGGTTGCGGTTCGCGATGGAGGAGATGACCGAACAACGGATCATGGTCCTTTCCCACGTCCCGCTCTAGGCCGTGACGATCGGGGGCGCTCTCGCGCTGCTCGCGGTCCTCACGCTCGGCTTGATCTCGGTGTGGCTCTTGGGGCGGTCGTGGAGATCCAACTACCGGAGCCGCAGCGACCGGTCTCATCGGTAGTCGAACGTGGATCAACGCGTCGTCCTCGTGGCGCTGCCCTTCCTGGTGGCTCTCTGCATGATCGGTGCGTTCCTCCTGGTGTGGAGCGGTGGCCGGTGGGACGGACGGCCGTGGTGGCAGAACCCGCTGTTGTGGTTGTCGCTCGGCGTCGTCTTCGTGATCGCGGGGGTGTTCACGTGGCCGTGGCTGTTCCTCGGCACGTTCCTGGTGCTGCCGATGGTCTGGATCTGGCGCCCACGCCGGCCTCCACCGGTCGACCCTCGCACGAACGGGCACTCACGGCGCTGATCGGCCCGGGTCGGTCAGGCCCCCTCCGGACCAAGGGCGGCGTCGACGAAGTCACCGACGATGGTGGCGGCCTCCTTCTCGTGGCGCCACAGGAAATGGTCGGTTCCCTCGACGACCTGCAGATGCCCGTTGGGGAACCCCCGGATGAAGGTGTCCGCGTCGGCGACCGGGCAGTACTCGTCGTTGTCACCGCACAGCACCAAAGCAGGTCGGTGGAACAGGAGCAACTCGGATGGGCCAGGCAGCGGGGGAAGCGTCAGATCCTTGGGACGAAGAGGGATCCCGATCATCACCAACGCGTCGACGTCGGCATGGTCGAGGGCGCTGCGGAGCGCGACGTTCGCGCCGAAGGACCACCCCAGGAGCACCGTCGGGCGCTCCGGTGCCGACTCTCGGACACGAGCGATCGCCGACCGCACATCCTTCAGTTCATCGTGGCCCCCGCCGTACACACCGCCGGAGCCCATCACACCGCGGAAGTTGAACCCCAGCACGGCGACACCGCGCACCCCGGCGAGCTCGTTCCGCAACGCCCACAGGATCGGGTGGTCTTTGCTCCCACCGTGCTTGGGGTGGGGATGGCACACGACGGCGCCGGCACGAGGCGTCCCGTCGGGAAGCCGGAGCTCACCCTCTAAGCGAACCCCATCCTCGGTCATGAAGGTCAGGGCGTCCACGCATCGACCCTGGCACCGGATCTCCGGTGGTGACAACCCTCCGCCAGAGAACGTCACCGCGTGTGCGACATCGGCGTGGCGGCGTACACTGAGCGCGTGATGGTTTGCAAGGCCGACACCGTGGAAAAGGGGTTTATGTCATGACGTACACGATCGCAGAGCCGTGCATCGACGTGCTGGATCGGGCGTGCGTCGACGAATGCCCCGTCGACTGCATCTACGAGGGGCCGAGGATGCTCTACATCCAGCCCGATGAATGCGTCGACTGCGGGGCGTGCGAGCCTGCCTGCCCCGTGACTGCCATCTTCTACGAAGACGATGTGCCGGGGGAGTGGAAGCAGTTCACGCCCATCAACGCCGAGTTCTTCAACGACAGCGTGAGTGGCCTCGGCTCGCCGGGTGGTGCCGCGCAGGTGGGGCCGGCCGCGGTCGACCACCCCACGGTCGCAGCGTGGCCATCGGCCTAGCCGGGCGAGGGCTCCGGCGGCGGTAGCACGTCCTTCGGCGCCTGCGCCGGCAAGAAGACACGGAACGAAGCACCACCACCTTCACGGTCCTGCACCCACGCTCGGCCGCCGTGCAGTTCGGCGAACCTTCGCACGAGCGTCAGTCCCACCCCGACGCCCGGAGAATGTTGTGGCGCATCCGGTCCCTGTTGGAAGGGCTCGAAGATCGTGTCGCGGAGCGCGGGCGGAACCCCGGCGCCACTGTCCTCGACCACGATCAGCACGCCGGCCGGATCGGGGTGGACGCCGACCCAGATCGAAGCGTTCGAGGGCGTGTGTCGCGCGGTGTTCGCGAGCAGGTTCTCGACGATGCGCTCGACCTTGGCGACGTCCACCGGCTGCACGACCTGTTGCAGATCGGTCTGCAGCCGGTCATCGTCGATCAGCTGCGATTCCTCCAGGACTCGATGCACCAGATCGGCCACGTCGACCTCCTCCAACTTGGGCGCCACGATGCCTCTCGCGAGTCGGTCCAGGTCAAGGAGGTTGGTGACCAGCCGGTCCAGACGGCGCGCGTTGGCGGCGATCCGGTGCGCCAGGTCCCTCGCGTCGGCCTCCTCGAGGTGCACGTCGCCGCGTTCCAGCGTGATCGCGAGACCCAAGATGGCAGCGAGCGGCGTGCGCAGGTCGTGGGACACGGCCTGGAGGAAGGTGTTCTTCATGTCGTCGAGTGCACGCAGCCGTTGGGTCGCCTCGCGTTCCACGTCGAGGGCGCGTTCCAGCTGGGTCTCGGATTCCTTGCGCTCGGTGACGTCCAGGAGGAATCCCTGCCAGTAGGGGTCCTTGCCGGGAAGCGTGATCAGGCGGGCTTCGTCCTGAACCCACACGATGCGTCCGTCCTTGGCGATCATCCGGTATTCCATGGAGAAGGCATCGTCGCCGCCGGTGTTGCTGTCGGCGTCGGCCGCGAAGACCCGCTCCCGGTCCTCCGGGTGGATGATCTTGCGCCACAGCGCCGGGTCGTCCTGCACTTCCTGGAGCGAGTAGCCGATCATCCTGGTGTTGCCGGGGGCGATGTAGGTGGTGCGGGACACCGAGGGATCATCGGTGTCGATCTCCTGGGTGTAGAAGATCGCCTGGTTCTGCTCCACGATCGTTCGGAACTTCTGCTCCGCATCGCGAACGTCTTCCTCGGCCTGTTTGCGCTCCGTGATGTCGAGCAGGAAGCCCTGCCAGTACCCCTCACCGTCGGCCTCGGGGACGAAGGTCGCCTCGTCGCGTACCCATACCCAGTGGCCGTCTCGATGCAACAGCCGGTAGTCCATCTGGTAGCGCTCGAGCGATTGGTTCGAACGCTCGTCCACCTCGAACACCATGGCCTGGTCGTCCGGGTGGACCCGGTCCTTCCAGAAGTCGGTCGTCCAGGTCCACTCGTCGGCGGTGTAGCCGAACAGGTCCGTGACCTGCGGGCTGATGTAGAACTTCTCGGGCGCAGCGTCGGGCGATTCGCGGTACACCACGGCGGGGATGTGCTCGATCAAGGTCCGGTGACGTTGCTCAGCATCGCGAAGGTCCTGTTCGGCCTGCTTCTGGCTGGTGATGTCGACCAGCATCCCTTGCCAGAAGAGGGCCGAACCGGCGTCATCGTGCACGACGGTCGCCTCATCGTGGATCCAGATCCACCGCCCGTCGCGATGGCGGAAGCGGTACTCCGTGTGGAAGGTCTCATGTGTCTCGTTGGCGAGGGTGTTGATCTCGCGAACCGCTTCCAGGTCATCCGGGTGGATGTGACTCCACCAGAAATCGACACCCTCGGCCCACTCCTCGGCGGCGTACCCCAAGATCGACTCGACCTGGGGACTGAGGTAGAGCAGTCCGGGCGCTTCGCGCATCGGCTCGGCGTAGACGATGGCGGGGATCTTCTCCACCAGTGCTCGATAGCGTTCCTCGGTGGCACGGAGCTGCTCCTCGGCTCGCTTGCGCTCGGTGATGTCGACCATGACGCCCTGCCACATCGCCGGACGGTCGTCGTCGCCGAAGATCAGCACCGACTCGTCGTGGAACCACACCAGGCGTCCGTCCTTCGCGAAGACCCGATAGTCCTGCTGGTAGGTGGGTTCGCCCGCGGCCAGCACCCGCTCGCTCTCCGCCTGGATCGATGCCAGGTCTTCGGGGTGGGTCTGGCGTTGCCAGAAGCCCAGATCTGAAGATTCCTCCTGTGTGAACCCGAGGAGCCGTTGGATGTGCGGGCTGACGAACGTCTCGACCCGATCGGGGTCGTAGGTCCCGTCCACCAGGTACTCCTGGTAGGTCACGGCGGGGGTCTGTTCGACCATCGAGCGGAAGCGTTCGTCGGCCATCCTCAGGTCCAGCTCGGCTCGCTTGCGTTCGGTGATATCGGTCATGAACCCGAGGAAGTGGTCGATGGCCCCATCGCGATCGAACACCACCGTCGACGTGTCGTGCACCCAACGGTAGGAACCGTCTGCATGGCGCATCCGGTATTCCTGGTCGAAGGGCTCCAGATCGGCTGTCGAGAACGCCCCCGCGTCGGTGAGGCGCTGCCGGTCCTCCGGGTGCATCAGCCCGAACCAGAAGTCGGGATCTTCGAGGAACCGCTCGGGTGGGTAGCCCAGCACCTGTTCGATCTGGGGGCTGACGAACCCCATCCGGACACCCCCGTTGGGGACGATCTCGTCGGAGTAGGTCACCGCCGGGATCAGTCGCACCACATGGCCCCAACGATCCTCGGCGCGACCCCGCTCTTCCTCGACGGCCTGTCGTGTGATCGCAGCCCCCAGGAGCGTGGCGGTGGCTCGCAGCGCCTGCAGCTCGGCCTCGCCCCACGTCCGCGCTTCCA
>DATDJD010000289.1:0-5645 GCA_036520695.1 Actinomycetota bacterium | reverse complement strand
AGTGCGTACGCCGACGACACGACCGTCTCGGCCGAAGACGAGGTCCTGATCGGTGTCGAGCACGGCGATCTCGGCGCGGCTCTGGGACGGCTGTCTCCCGAGCTTCGCGCGGTGGTGCAGGCCACCGTCCTGGACGGATTGACCACGAAGGAGGCCGCGATGTTGCTCGGCATCCCACAAGGCACCGTGAAGACACGCGCCGCTCGAGCCCGGCGTGAACTCCGGGAGGCGCTTGCATGAACACCACCTGGCACGCCGATCCAGCGGTGCTCGCGCGGTACGTCGCAGACGATCTTGATGACGTCAACGCGTCGTCGTTGGAAGCCCATGTCCTGATGTGCGCCCACTGTCGCGAGGCGCTCGCGTCCTTGGTGCCACCGTCACCCCTCGACACCATGTGGCACGGCATCGAGATCGTGCTGGACGCGCCACAACCCGGGTTCGTCGAACGAGCCTTGCTGCGCTTGGGCGTTCACGACCACGTGGCTCGATTGTTGGCGGCGACACCATCGCTCCGCATGTCGTGGTTGCTCGCCGAGGCCCTCGCCCTGGGATCAGCGGCATTCGCAGCGCAGAACGCAGTGGGCACCAACGCGAGCGGTGGCGCATTGTTCCTGTTCCTGGTGCTGGCCGCCCTCGCACCGGTCGCCGGAGTCGCCGTTGCCTTCGGGCCAGGTGTGGATCCGGCCTACGAGATCGGGGTCGCATCGCCGATGCGCACCGATCGGTTGGTCTTCATCCGCGCGACCGCGGTGCTGATCGCCTCGATCGTGATCGCCTTCATCGCATCGATCGCGTTGCCGGGACTTGACCGAACGATGACCCTGTGGCTGCTGCCCGCATTGGGCTTGACGTTGGCGACGTTGGCGATCGCGACGTGGCTCCATCCCGTGGTCGCCGCCTGTGTGGTCGGCCTGGGATGGGTGGCATTCGCCGCCGTGGTATCCGTCGCGAACGCCGATCCGTTGGCCCCCTTCCATCTCGAGGGCCAGGTCCTGTCCGTCGTCGCGATCGTCAGTTGTCTCCTCGTCCTCGCCCAGCGACACACCGTCTACGAAGGAGGGCTCCCGTCATGAGCGCGCCCACGGTCGAGATCACCGACGTCCGCAAGGACTTCGGCCGCACCAAAGCCCTCGCCGGACTCAGCTTCGACGCACCGGCCGGCATCACCGGTCTTCTGGGGCCGAACGGAGCAGGCAAGACCACGCTATTGAGGATGGCGGCCACCGTGTTGGCGCCGGATGCAGGCCAGATCCGGCTGTTGGGTTGGGACCCGTCGATCTCCGATGAACGGCTCGCGATCCGCCGCCGGCTCGGCTACATGCCTCAGGAACCCGGGTTCCATCGAAGCTTCACCGCCTTCGAGTTCGTGGACTACATCGCGATCCTGAAGGAGATGACCGAACGATCCTCACGGCACGAGGAAGTTCGTCGTGTGCTGACGCTGGTGGGACTCGAAGGCGTGATGGATCGCAAGATCAAGGCGCTCTCGGGTGGGATGCGACGGCGGGTGGCGTTGGCCCAGGCGCTCTTGGGCGATCCCGAACTCTTGATCCTGGACGAACCCACCGCCGGCCTGGACCCCGAGCAGCGCCTGCGCTTCCGCGAGATCGTGTCCGAAAGAGCTGGCGATCGAACGGTGGTGCTGTCGACGCATCAGACCGAAGATGTCGCCGCCCTCTGTCCCAGGGTCGTGGTCATGCTGGACGGAGCGGCCTTGTTCGATGGGACACCCAATGAACTGAGCGACGTCGCGACCGGTCGTGTGTGGCTGGCATCGGAACGTTCGCCGCAGGCACGCCTGTCATGGCGCACGCCGGACGGTACACACCGTCACATCGGTGATGCACCGGATGGCGCCGACCTGGTGCCGCCGACGCTCGAAGATGGCTACCTGTTGTTGGTCGGCGAACGTGCCTTCGGTCAGGACGAGGCGGCGTGATGGCGACCTCGCTCCGCACCGCGTTGACCGATGCACGCGCCTCAGCCATCCCTCACACGCAGGGACACCCGTCGGCGCCGGGCGTGTGGGCACTCGGGCGGATCGAAGCGCGGCGGATGCTGCTTCACCCGTCGTTCCTGATCGCCACGGCGTTCGGACTGTTCCTGATCCGCGGCCTCGCGGGGACCATGGGAGGCGGCTTCGATCTTGCCGAGACTCTGGCGTGGCTGGTCGGTGGAGCGCTGATCGGAGTCTTCGTCGGCACCGTCCTGACGGCGAACGTCGCCGCGCTTCGACAACATCGCGACCACACGCAGGAACTCTTCGGTGCCCTGCCTGCGCCGCCGGAGTCGCGCACCGCCAGCGTGTTCGTCGGCCTGCTGCTCGGACCGGTCGCCTTCTCCGTGGTGCTCACCGTCATGGCCTCCTGGGCGTTTCGGATCAACGACGACATGGCAGCGAGCATGGATCTGTTCTTGGCCGTGCAGGTGCCGCTGACCGTGTTCGCACTGGGCGCGATCGGCATCGCGGTGGGCCGTTGGGTCCCGACCCTGCTGGGGGGCCCCGTGGTGATCGCCCTTCACGTCTTCACCGGGGTCATCTGGGCTGTGCCCTGGATCCAGGACACCGGCTCGGGCATCGACAGACCGCGGCACATGCTCTACCTCGTAGCCGCGATCACGATGTGGACCGCGCTCGCGTTCGCGCGCGACCGACGCACGCCGGTCAGGTTCGCGATCGCAGCCGCGGCCTTCGTGCTGGGGGTCGTCATGGCGATCCAGCAGGCTCCTCTCGGGGGCTATTGATGGATGGCTCGTTCGGCCTTCGACGGGCGCAGGGCCGGCCACTGATCAGGCCGAGCGCGCGGACCATCCGCTGGACATCGTTCGCGTTGGTATCGGGGGCCGGGGCACTCATCGTGTGGGCGGGCGCTCGCGAGGAGGGCGACCCCACGCCGGTCGCGCTCCCGATCGCCACCGCGTTGCTCTGCGTCTGGCTGTGCTTCCTGTTCGAGGACCTTGCGGCGGAAACCGTGGGCGCATCGCCGACACCGCTCGCGTTCCGTCGTGCGCTCCGGGTCGCGGTCGCCGTGCCGGCCACCGTCCTCATGTGGCTGGCCTTCACGTGGCTCGGTACGTCGGCGAGGCCCACCGTCCAGATGGTCGGTTCGATGCTCGCGGGCATCGCCTTGTCGCTCGCGGCCGGGGCGGTCACCGTGCCCCTGACCGACTCGAACAGGGGCGGCTACGCCGCGATCGCGATCGTGGTGTTCGTCCTCCTCGTCCTGCCCGTGGCCATCGGTCGTCCTCCCTCGATCGATCCTGCCACCCCACCTCTCGGCGACCCGTTCACCTATTGGGCGGCGATCACGTCGTGCTCTTGTGTCGTACTGGCGCTGGCACACATGCCTCCGTTCCAGCGACGCTGAAGGCCGTGGACGTCGACATCGTCCACCTGAAGGTCCGAGAACCGCTACTCGACCGGATCCTCATGCGCGTCGGTGTCCACGATGACGCCGCCAGGATCATCGCCGCCACGCCGTCGCTGCGGTCATCGTGGCTGATCGCAGCGTCCCTGGCCGTCGTGTTCGCGCTATGGGGTGAGCACGCCGAACCGCACGTCGTCGCGGTCGTGCTCATCCTCGCGCCGGTCCTACCGGTCGCCGGGGTCGCAGCCGCCTACGGGCCGTGGGCCGATCCCATGTACGAGGTGACCCAAGCGACCCCGGCCTCCGGCTTCCGAGTCCTCCTGTTGCGTTCCATCGCGGTGCTGGTCGCCGCGGCGGTGCTCGTGAGTGCGGCGGCAGTTGCCTTGCCTGATGCCGGATCCACAGCCGTCGCCTGGATGCTCCCCGCGCTGGGATTGTGTGCAGCGAGCCTGATGCTGGCGACGTTCGTACCCTTGCGCCGAGCCGCGCTCCTGGTGAGCGGGACGTGGCTGGCACTCGCGGCGGGGGTGGCGCTCACCGGACCTGCCTCCAGCCTCTACCGCGGGTGGGCTCAGCTGATGTTCTTCGCGATCATCGTCGTCTGTTCCCTCGTGGTTGCACGACGAAGGCATCACTTGGAGATCGCGAACCTGCATTCCCGCCGAGCCCTGGTGGACGCGGCCGACAACGAGCGCCGTCGCATCGAACGCAACATCCATGACGGTGCCCAACAGCAGCTGGTGGCGATCGGCGTGAAGGCCGGCCTGGCGCGAACCATGGTGGTGAAGGAGCCAGAGAGAGCGATCGAGATCATCGACCAGGTCTGCGCCGACGCGAAGGACGCGCTCGCCGCCCTCCGTGACATGACCAGGGGCGCCTACCCACCTATCTTGGCCGACGAAGGCCTCCCCGCAGCCCTCGCCCTGAAAGCGGCTGCCGCTCCCCTCCCCGTGACCCTGGACGCTGAAGGCGTCGGCCGCCTGCCGAAGGCGGTCGAGATCGCCATCTACTTCTGCTGCACCGAGGCGATCCAGAACGCCGCGAAGCACGCGAAAGCCTCGTCGATCGACGTGTCGCTTCGGCCCCGGGTGGGTGCGTTCACGTTCAGCGTCGTCGATGACGGCGAGGGTTTCGAACCTTCGACGATGCGGATGGGCATCGGGATGCGGAGCATGACCGAGCGAGTGGAGTCGCTCGGCGGCTCCCTCGACGTTCGATCCCACGTCGGGAGCGGGACGAGGATCTCCGCGACCATCCCGCTGAACCTGGACTGAGGTGTCGTGTGATCGGCGCATGACGACCGTGTGACGTGCACGTGTCGTTCGGGTCGCATGGGTTCCTTCGTGACACCTCGATCACCAGACTCGACGCGTGATGACCAGACCCGATGTCGAGATCGTGGGCGCGAGCTTCGCCGGGCTCGCGTGCGCGCAGGCGTGCGCGGCCCGCGGGCTCGAGACGGTGGTGTGGGAACGCAAACACGACGCGGGCGAAGCGGTCCGGACCAGTGGCATCCTGGTCAAGGAGGCTGCCGACGAGTTCGACCCGCCGGTCGAACTGACACGCACGCTGCATGCCGTTCGGCTGTATAGCCCTTCGCTCGACTGGGTCGACCTAGAAGCTCCGGGGTACCGCTTCCTCGCGACCGACACCCCAGAGCTGCTCCGCACGCTCGCTCGGCGCGCACAGGACACGGGCGCCGACATCCGGTGGGGCTCGCCCTTCCGGCCCCCGCGACTGGCCCCGATCCTGGTGGGCGCCGACGGTCCTCTTTCGGGCGTCGCTCGCGCGACGGGCTTGGGGGTCAACCGGCGGTTCCTCACCGGCGTGGAGTACGAACTCACGGGCGTTCGAGACGTGGAGGAGCGCCTCCACGTCTTCCTGGATTCCGAACTGGCGCCGGGTTACATCGCGTGGGTGGTGCCCGGGGTCAACATCACGCAGGTGGGGCTCGCGAGCCGACGCTCGGGCAAGCCTCCGCTCGATGCGTTCATGCGACGGATATCGGATCTGTTCGATCTCTCGGACGCCCGTCGGGTCGCCACGCGTGGCGGACTGATCCCCATCGGCGGGACCGTGCGCCGGTTCGCGCGCCGAGACGTGGTGTTGGTGGGTGATGCGGCGGGCATCGTCTCGCCGCTGACCGCCGGCGGCATCCACACCGCGCTGGACTCCGGACGAACGGGTGGCCAGGCGATCGCGAGTCACGTGCTGGATGGTGGGCCGCCGCTGGACCTCGCACTCCGCGGCACCTACCCCTCGTTCACCTGGAAA
>DATDJD010000288.1:0-4282 GCA_036520695.1 Actinomycetota bacterium | reverse complement strand
GACAACGGTGCCGGGAAGTCGAGCCTGATCAAGGGGATCGCCGGGATCTACCCATTCGACAGTGGAACGGTTCGCTTCGAGGGCCAGGAGGTTCGGATCCACAGCCCGCGCGCGGCCGCGAAGCTCGGCATCGAAGTCGTGTATCAGGACCTCGCGCTGGCGGACAACCTCGACGTGGTCGCCAACATGTTCCTAGGCCGGGAGCGCAAGCACGCCGGCATCGTCCTCGACGAGGCCAGCATGGAGCGAGCGGCTGAGGAGACCTTGACGAGCCTTTCGGTGACGACCCTTCGTTCGGTCCGTCAACGCGTGATCGGCCTGTCGGGGGGACAACGGCAGGCGGTGGCGGTGGCGAAGTCCGTCATGTGGAACTCCAAGCTCGTGATCTTGGATGAACCAACCGCCGCGCTCGGTGTGGCCCAGACGCGCCAGGTGCTCGACCTGGTGCGACGCTTGGCGGAGCAGGACCTCGGCGTGGTGATCATCACCCACAACCTGCACGACGTGTTCGAGTGCGCCGACCGCATCACGGTGCTGCGGCTCGGACAGCAGGTCGCGGTCTTCGAGCGAGCGGAGGTCACGCAACAAGAAGTGGTCCACGCCATCACGGCGGGGACGTTGCAGCACGTGCCCGGCATGGCCGATGCGGCGGCGGTGGAGGCGGGATGAGCGAGACCGAGGCACCCCCGGACGAGACGCCGGGCAGGCGCACGACCGGCTTCGATCGGACGGACCTCCACGAGCAGACCCTGCTCGGCTACTCGAAACGGTGGGTTCGGCGAGTGCGCAGCGGCGAACTCGGATCGCTCCCGATCATCGTGGCGTTGGTGGTGATCACCATCGTCTTCGGCGCGCTGAACGAGACCTTCCTCACGGAGCGAAACTTCACGAACCTGCTGCTACAGATGGCGGGGGTCGCGACGCTCGCGATCGGCATCGTGTTCGTGCTCCTGATCGGCGAGATCGACCTGTCGATCGCGTACGTGAGCGCGGTCGGCGGCGTCGTCATGACGTTGTTGATCCGCGAGGGAGATCCGGGGTGGCCCTGGTGGCTGGCGATCGTCGCGGCGATCTCGGTCACGACCCTGATCGGACTCGCGCAGGCGATCGTGATCACGAAGGCTGGTGTGCCCTCATTCGTGGTCACCCTGGCAGGACTCCTGATCTGGTCGGGCGTGGTCCTGGTCCTGATGACCCAGGCCAGCACGACCGGGACGATCAGGATCTCCGAGGATGCGATCGTCGCGATCGCGAACGATTTCCTCACCGACCCCCAAGGGGTGATCCTCGGCGCGATCGTCGTGCTCGCGTTCGCCGCTTCCAACCTGCTGACGATGCGGTCGAGGCGTGCCGATGGCCTGGAGGCGAAACCCCTGTCGTTGATCCTCCTGCAGATCGCCGGTCTCGCGGTCGTGACGTTCGCCGGGGTGTACTACGCGAACCTCGATCGAGGGGTGCCCTTCGCCACCGTGATCCTCGGAGTGTTCCTCGTGTTCTGGTCCTTCGTCGCCTCCCGGACGAGTTTCGGCCGACACGTCTACGCGGTCGGCGGCAATGCGGAGGCTGCGAGACGTGCGGGATTGCGGGTAGATCGAATCAGGATCTGGGTGTTCATGATCAACGGGTTCATGGCGGGCGTCGGCGGGATCATGCTCGCCTCGCGCCTGCGATCGGTGGCGACCGGCTCGGGCGGTGGCGACCTGCTGCTGAACGTGATCGCCGCTGCCGTGATCGGTGGGACGAGTCTGTTCGGAGGCGTCGGCCGCGTGACCTCGGCGCTTCTCGGTGCCCTGGTGATCGCCTCGATCAACAGCGGCATGAACCTGTTGGGTCTCCCGCAGGGCACCAGGAACGTGATCACGGGTGCGGTGCTGTTGGTCGCGGTCCTGATCGACGCGCTCTCCAAGCGCATGCGGGCGGCACACGGCGTCGCATGAGCCACGACAGGAGGTGGGATAGACATGAGCAGCTTTGAACCCGCATCGGACCATCGGTTCACGTTCGGGTTGTGGACCGTCGGCAACATCGGCATCGATCCGTTCGGCGAACCGGTGCGCGACGTACTCTCGCCGATCCAACTGGTGGAGCTGCTCGCTGAGGTCGGTGCCTGGGGCGTGAACCTGCACGACAACGATCTCGTGCCGATCGATGCGACTCCGCATGAGCGCGACGAGATCGTGTCCGACTTCCGTAAGGCCCTCGATGCGACCGGTTTG
Source organism: Actinomycetota bacterium (assembly GCA_036520695.1). Taxonomy (GTDB): domain Bacteria; phylum Actinomycetota; class UBA4738; order UBA4738; family HRBIN12; genus JAOUEA01. The sequence continues at coordinate 2,066 of DATDJD010000288.1, read as the reverse complement.
GTCGTGCCGATGGCGACCACCAACCTCTTCAGGGATCCGGCGTTCCGGGACGGGGCCTTCACGGCGAACGATCCCCGGGTCAGGGCGCTCGCGCTCCAGAAGACGATGCGCGCGATCGACCTCGGCGTAGAGCTCGGGGCTTCGATGTACGTGTTCTGGGGTGGTCGTGAGGGCGTCGAGACCGACTCGTCGAAAGACCCACTCGTCGCACTGGGCCGCTACACCGAGGCGATGAACTTCTTGTGTGGCTACGTGAAGGATCAGGGCTACGACCTGCGGTTCGCCCTGGAGTCGAAGCCGAACGAGCCGCGTGGGGACATCTACCTCCCCACGACCGGTGCGATGCTCGCCTTCATCGAAACCCTCGATCACTCGGAGATGGTCGGGGTGAATCCCGAGGTTGCCCACGAGCACATGGCGGGCTTGAATTTCACCCATCATGTCGCGCAGGCGTGGTCGATGGGCAAGCTCTTCCACATCGACCTCAACGATCAGATCCCGGGGCGTTACGACCAGGACCTGCGATTCGGATCGGCCAACCCCAAGCAGGCCTTCTTCCTGGTGAAGTTCCTCGAGGATGTGGGCTACGGAGGCAGCCGGCATTTCGACGCACATGCCTACCGGACCAGCGACTACGAGGACGTGAAGGCGTTCGCGCGAGGATGCATGCGGACGTACCTGATCCTGAAAGAGAAGGCCGAGCGATGGAACGTCGATCCTGAGATCCAGGCGCTCCTCGCCGAGATCTCGAGCGATGACGGAAGCACGGCGGCCGTCCTCGGTCCGTATTCGAGCGAGCGGGCGGACGCGCTCAAGGGGCTGGAGCTGGACCGCCGGATCCTCGGAGCACGGGGGCAGCCGTACGAGGCGCTCGATCAGCTCACCGTCGAGGTGTTGCTCGGGGTTCGGTGAGCCCGCGATCGGTTCGGATCGATGGTGCTGCATCCACGATCGAGGTCGCGACTGCGTTCGGCCCTCGGATCGTCGGCCTCCACATCGACGGACGGAACCTGTTCGCGACATCGACGGGACACCTCGCCCGCCCGGACGGGCGTCCGTACCGCTTGCGTGGCGGTCACCGCCTCTGGGTCGGGCCGGAGATCCCCGAAGTGACCTATCAGCCGGACGACCAGCCGTGCACGGTTCGCACGACCGACGACGGGGTTCGGGTCCAGGGCCCAACCGACGGGGTCGGCGTCGCGAAGGCGCTGGAGATCACCCCGACCTCCGAGGGGTGGATCGTCGATCACACGCTCGAGAACCGTGGCCGAGCGCCGATCACCGTCGCGCCCTGGGCGATCACCCAGCTTCGTCCCGGTGGACGCTTCACGCTCACCTTCTCCCCTAGCGGCGAGGGCCTCCAAGCGGACCGATCCCTCGTGCTGTGGCCGTACGCCGACCCCACGGACCCGCGCCTCTCCGTGACGGCCGAGGCGGTCATCGTGGAGGCCCCGCCAGCGGGATCCCCATGCAAGGTCGGGGTCGCCTGCTCCCGTGGTCTGGGCCGCTATGAGCTGGAAGGGATGCGGCTGGAGAAGCGGATCTCCCTGGACCGGGCTGCTCCCTACGTCGATCTCGGCGCAGCCATCCAGGTCTACGTCTGTGATCGCTTCTGCGAGTTGGAGACGCTGGGGCCGCTCTCTGAGATCCCGGTGGGTGGATCGGTCGTGCACCGGGAAGCGTGGTCGGTCGGGTGAGTGTCGTCCTGGGGCTCGACGTGTCCACGACCGCGACGAAGGCCATCCTGCTCGAGGGTGACGGCAGGGTGCGGGGAACCGCTACGTCGGAATATCCGGTCGACGGCCCACGACCCGGATGGAGCGAACAGGATCCGGAGCGATGGTGGATCGCCGCCGTCACGGCGATCCGTGCGGTGCTCGACTCGACCGACACGTTGGGCGAGGAAGTCGATGCGATCGGCGCCGCGGGTCAGATGCACGGGTTGGTCCTCTTGGACGGCGCGTGTGAGGTGTTGCGGCCCGCGATCCTGTGGAACGATCAACGCACGTCTGCCGAGTGCGACGAGATCCGCGCAGCGGTCGGCGCCGACGAGCTGATCCGGATCA
>DATDJD010000287.1:0-15212 GCA_036520695.1 Actinomycetota bacterium | reverse complement strand
GGATGCGCAAGGTCTTCCCGGCCGACGACTACTCGGCGATCGCGATCGCCGGAGCCGCGGGCATGGCGATCGAGATGGTGAAACTCTTCCAGCTGGAACTGGAGCACTACGAGAAGCTCACCGGCGATCGTCTGTCGCTGGAAGGCAAAGCCAACCGCCTCGCACAACTGATCAGGCAGAACTTCCCGCTCGCGATGCAAGGCCTCGTCGTCGTGCCGCTGTTCGGAGGGTTCGACCAACGGCGCGGTGAGGGCCGGCTCTTCTACTACGACGCCACCGGCGGCCGATGGGAAGAGGAGGACTACCAATCCACCGGTTCCGGCAGCCAGTCCGCCAAGAACTCGCTCAAGAAGCGCTGGCGCCCGGGCCTTTCCCGGGAGCAGGCGCTGCAGACCGCGGTCGAAGCGCTGCTCGATGCTTCCGAGGACGACGTCGCGACGGGTGGCCCCAACCCCAACCGGCACATCTACCCGATCGCGTTGACGGTCACCGTCGGTGGGTCCGACGAAGTACCTGAGGACGAGGTCGCCACCGCCGTCGATGCCGTGCTCGCGGAGCGTGCCTGATGTCGTTCATGCCGTACGTCGCGCCCGAGCAGATGATGAAAGACCGCTCGGATTACGCGCACAAGGGCATCGCGCGAGGCCGCTCCGTGATCGGTCTGGAATACGCCGAAGGCCTGCTGTTCATCGCCGAGAACCCGTCCGCGACGCTGCACAAGATCAGCGAGATCTACGACAAGATCGCGTTCGCCGGGGTGGGCAAGTACAGTGAGTTCGAAGATCTCCGGATCTCCGGGATCCGCCTCGCCGATCTCCGCGGCTATTCCTACGGCCGCGAGGATGTGAAAGCCCGCGACCTGGCCAATGCCTATAGCCAGGCGCTGTCGAACATCTTCACCCAACAGATGAAGCCGTACGAGGTTGAGATCTTGGTAGGCGAAGTGGACGGCGACGACTCGGGCATCGCGCTCTACCACGTCATGTTCGACGGCTCGGTGAACGACGAGCACGGGTTCGTGGCCATCGGCGGACACGCCGAAGACCTCACGGACGTGCTGAAGGACCGGTACGCAGACGGGTGGGACCTCGCGACGGCCACCAAGACGGCCGTCGAAGTCCTGGGCTCACCCGATGGGCGCACGATCGAGCCCGCGGCCATCGAAGCCGGCGTGCTGGACCGCACCCGCACGCATCGCCGGAAGTTCCGCCGTCTCGACGACGACGAAGTCACCGCGATCCTCCAGGGCTGACCCTCACCTCCCGACCTTCCGGGATCTCCGCCGTAGGCTGGCTGCCATGGATCGGCGGATCTTCGGGCTCGAGAACGAATATGGGGTGACGTGCACGTTCCGTGGGCAACGACGGCTCTCGCCCGACGAGGTCGCACGCTACCTGTTCCGCCGCGTGGTGCATTGGGGTCGCTCATCCAACGTCTTCCTGGAGAACGGCGCCCGCCTCTATCTGGATGTGGGATCGCACCCGGAGTACGCAACCCCCGAATGCGACGACATCAAGGAACTGGTGGCCCATGACAAGGCAGGCGAGCGCATCCTGGAAGCTCTGCTGGCTGCCGCCGAGATCCGACTGCACGAGGAAGGGATCTCGGGCGAGGTCTACCTGTTCAAGAACAACACGGACTCGGCGGGCAACTCCTACGGGTGCCATGAGAACTATCTCGTCGCCCGTCACGGCGAGTTCGCCCGCATGGCGGACGTGCTCATCCCGTTCTTCGTGACACGGCAGATCTGGTGCGGCGCCGGCAAGGTGCTCCACGGTCCGCGGGGAGCGCAGTTCTGCATCAGCCAGCGTGCCGAGCACATCTGGGAAGGGGTCTCCAGCGCAACCACGCGCTCCCGTCCGATCATCAACACCCGCGACGAACCGCACGCCGACGCCGAACGGTTCCGCCGGCTCCACGTGATCGTGGGGGACTCGAACATGAGTGAGTGGACCACGTTCATGAAGGTCGGCATCACCGATCTCGTGTTGCGAATGGTGGAAGGGAACACGGTGATGCGCGACCTCTCCCTGGAGAACCCCATCCGTGCGATCCGCGAGATCAGCCACGACACCAGCTGTACCCGCACGGTGAAGCTCGCGAACGGCCGGGAGCTCACGGCGATCGAGATGCAGATCGAATACCTGGAGAAGACCGAACGATTCATCGAACGCCGCGGGGCGGACGACGTCTCCAAAGTCCTGCTCCGCGAGTGGCGCGAGGCGCTCGAGGCACTGCAGGAAGGCGAACCAGAACGCCTGGGGCGCAAGGTCGATTGGGTCACGAAACGGATGCTCATCGAGCGTTACATGGCCAAGCATGCTTTGCCGCTGGCGTCGCCACGGATCGCGTTGCTCGATCTGGCGTATCACGATGTCAACCGAGGTCGTGGGGTCTACTACCTGCTGGAGAAGGCGGGCAAGGTCGATCGAGCCGTGGACGACGCACAGGTCAACCGGGCCATGCGCGAGCCACCGCAGACCACGCGGGCCAAGTTGCGCGGCGACTTCATCCGCCAGGCGAAGGCGAAACGGCGCGACTACACGGTGGATTGGGTGCATCTGAAGCTCAACGATCAAGCCCAACGCACCGTGCTGTGCAAGGACCCGTTCCGCAGCGTCGACGAACGGGTAGACCAGCTGATCGCCCACATGTGAGCTCGTTCAGGTCGAGAGGGTGTCGTCAGCGGTCGAGCAGGATGACGGCCATCGTCGCAACCGCCAACACGATGGTGAGGGCGCCGATCTGAGTCGCGACCCGTTCGTCGAGCGGGCCGAACTCTCCCCGTGAGAGCGCACGATTGACCTGGCGCAGGCGGTGGATGCCGGCGACCATCATCAGGACGCCGAGCACACAGAAGCCGACGCCGAGGATCACGTAGGGCCACGAGACCCCCGCATCGGCGAGGTCGGGGAGGAACTTCGCGACGGCCAATCCCACGGCAACCGCGGTGAGGCCCGACCGGAGCCAGGCGAGATACGTCCGTTCGTTCGCGAGGTGGGTGCGGCGGAAGGCGTCGATACGCCGCTCGGGCTGCGGTGTCGGTGTGCCTGCTTCCTCCACTGTGGCATCCTGCCACACGGATGCGTGCGAGCGAAGTTTAGTCCTCGATCGACCGCTGCCATCGACGACCGGCAACGACCATGCGGCCTGCGAGGACACCCGCCGCCCCGACAGCGAGGAGCTCGAGCTGATCGCCCTCCACCGGGCGGCCCTGGGAGAGAAGTTCGTCCAGTGCCGGCCGCCCATCGACGTCGAGCACGTGGTGACGCTCAGAGGCGCCTGCATCGTGGAGGGACGCCCAGAGCCTGCGTCGTTCCACGTCTTCATCGAGGGATGGAACGGCCACGTTCGATCCGACAGGAAGTTCTCCCAGCCAGTCGAGGCAGGTGGGCTCCACACCAACACCCAGTCTCGCGACCAAGGCGGGGATCAGGCGTGCTCCCTGATCAACCAGCAGGAACGCGAGCTCGTTCACTGCTGCGCGGTCCTGGAACGACACCACGGCCATCTCATTCCCCGTGGCGCCCTCCATCATGGCCACCGCGCCGGAGCCCCTCTCGCTGGATACCGAGATGGTCGGCCCACGCCCGGCCCGTGTCGCGCCCGCCGTCACGATGGGTACCAGATCATGCGTCGGCACGAGCACGATGGGCTTCATGCGTAACGTCCTACCGGTCGGCACGTCACCACCGCCCATCGACCCTCCCGCTCGTCCGAGTTCTCCACCAGCTCACGGCTATGATGCCGCACGTGGCGGGAGACGACCGGATGGAGCCCTTGGAGCGACTGCTCAACTTGGTGGCGCTCCTCCTCGAGACCCCGACGCCGCTCACGTTCGAACAGATCCGCGCCGTGTTGGAACCCTACGGCCAAGCGAACGTGCAGTCGGCCCAGCGCATGTTCGAACGCGACAAGGATCAGCTCCGAGAGTTCGGTGTGCCGCTACGGCTGGTCGACATCGATGCGTGGGGGACCGAGCAGGGCTATGCGATCCCGAAGGACGAGTACTACCTGCCGGAGATCGCCTTCACGCCGGAGGAACTGGGCGCCCTGCTCGTGGCAGCGCAGAGCGGAGGCGAGAACACCCCTGCCGAGCAAGGCGTCCGAAAGCTCGTCTATGGGGCCGACGGGGGCGTCCTCGCGGGGCTCGCAGGTGGACCCTTGGCTTCGGGCTCGGATGCGCGGAGCACGCTGTTGGTCGAAGCTGCCGACGTCGCTCAACGTCGCCGGCGCGTCCGATTCGGTTATCGAACCTCGCACGGCCAGGTCGCTGACCGTGATGTCGACGCCTACGCGATGGTTTTCAGGGGCGGTCATTGGTATCTGGTGGGCTTCGACCGAACCCGCGATGACGTTCGTGCCTTCCGCCTTTCGCGATTCACGGGTGATGTCACGGACATCGGGGAGGGCAGCGAGCCGCCCGACGGGTTCACCGCCACCGATCACGTGGAAGCGGGTCCATGGGCGGCCACGCCCGAAGACACCTCAGAGATCGCGTTCTCACCCGATGTGGCCTGGTGGGCGACGAACTCCTTCCCCGGTGCCCTGGAACTCGGACCGGGCGAAGACGGCTGGACGAAGGTGTCCGTACCGATGGCGGATGAAGCCGTGCTGGCCGACCTCATCTTGCAGTTCGGTCCCGACGCGGTGGTCATCGAACCCTCGACGCTCCGGAACCTCGTCATCTCGCGATTGGAGCGTGCTCGTGCCTGAGGCCGCTCGGCCCGCGTCGAGGACCGCCGAGCGGCTGGGTCGGATGCTCGTCGTCGTGCCCTACCTCGTGCAGCATCCTGGCTCCGAGTTGGCGACGGTCGCTCGGTTGTTCGGTGTTCCCCCCGATCAATTGCGCCGAGACCTGTCCCTGTTGTTCATGTCGGGACTCCCGCCATACGGACCGGGTGATCTGATCGACGTCGACGTGGACGAGGAAGACCAGATCTGGATCACGATGGCCGATCACTTCGCCCGACCTCTCCACCTCACCCGCAACGAGGCGCTCGCCCTGTACCTGCGTGGTACCGAGCTGCTGGCGACCCCGGGTCTTCCTGAGGCACCCGCCCTGGCGAGCGCGCTCGCCAAGCTGCGAGACTCGCTCGGTCCCGACGTCTTGGGCGAGGCGGATGGAGCGATCGGGTCTTCATCGCCGGGAACCCCTCCGCCCTTCCTTGACGCCCTTCGAACGGCCTCGGCCGAGCATCGCCGCCTGGACATCGAGTATTTCGCTGCCTCGACCCGCCGGTGGAGTTCTCGACGGATCGACCCGGAGGAGGTCTTCTCCGCCATGGGGCACTGGTACGTCGCTGCATGGGACGTGGATGCCGACGGCGAACGCCTGCTGCGCGCCGATCGGATGCGCCGCGTCGCATCGACCGGGGAGACGTTCCAAGCGCGCGGGCTCCAAGGCGCCGGACGCCCCCTGTACTCACCTGGTCCCGACGACGTGCCAGCGAGGCTGCTGCTACATCCGACGGCACGGTGGATCGCCGAATACTACGTCACGAGCGACCCGGTGGAGCGCCCGGATGGATCGCTGGAGATCACGCTTCCTGTCAGCGATCTCGACGTCATCGCGCGACTACTGCTGCGGGTGGGTGAAGATGCGACGGTGCTCGACCCGCCAGAGCTGCGGGACCTGACAGCCGACCTCGCGTCGCGGTCGCTGGCGCGCTACCTCTGATCGAGCGCCACACAGCCAAGAGCTCCCTTTCCGCCTGGGCCGGGGAAGGCTGACCTCGGTCTGACGGGCCTCGGATGGATGGCCCACCTTGGGTAGTCCTCATCGTGTTCAGATCACTCAAGCCTGCCTGGGAGGGGGCCGATAGCTCGGGTGAGATGACAACGATCCGCACAACGTGCCCTCGATGTGGCGAAGTGGACATGGGTCCCGAAGCCATCCTCCTGTCCGTTCGTCAGAGCGGGAAAGAGGGGAGCTATCGGTTCACGTGCCCCAACTGCGCCGACGACGTGGAGAAGCGCGCCGACCGCAAGATCGTGGCCCTGTTGGTCTCGGCGGGTGTGGATATCGATCAGGCCGATGGAGAGAGCGCCGGGCAACTCCTGTTCGACGAAGACGATGAACTCGCCGAGGACCCACGCGGTCCATTGCCCGAAGGACCCCCCTTCAAGATCGACGACGTCATCGAGTTCCACTACCTGCTGGAGGACGACCGGTACATCGCCGAATTCCTCGCCTCCAGCGGCGGCAGCTGACCCGTTCGAGGGTCCTGCCGGCTCGTGTAGCATCCTCGTGTGACCGATTGGCTCCTCTGGTGGTTCGTGATCGCCATCCTCACCACGGTGGCGATGGTTGCCTTCGTCGTGGCCTTGGTGCGGCACGTGCTGCTGCTGGGGCGCACCGCTCGCCGGATGCAAGAAGAGATATCACCCATCGCCAACGAGATCACGGCCGGGGTCGACCGAGCCAGCTCGAAGGCCTCCTCGTTCCAGCCGCCGTCCTTCGGTTCGCGCGACCGCTGAGCCCTGACCCTCCGACGGTAGGATAGGAGCGGCCCGCGGGGCCTCAAGGACGTCATGCTCAACATCGGACCTCCGGAACTCTTGCTGATCATCGTCATCGCGCTGGTCGTGGTGGGGCCACAACGCTTGCCCGACCTCGGTCGGACGATCGGCAAGGGCCTCCGCGAGTTCCGCAAGGTGCAGGACGAGGTTCGCGACATGGTGGATACAGGCCTGGACGATGACCTCAAGCAGACCGCCAACGAACTGAAACAGACGGCCTCCGACCTGCGTCGAGCCACCGATGTGCGCTCTGCCTTCCGCAACACGCCGCACCAGGCACGTGCTCGAGCTGCCGAGGCGGTACAGAAGGCCACGACCCTCGACACCGACGATGACCAGACGGTCGTCGACGCTCCCCTCCCAGAGGCCACGACTCCCGACGACGACGGCCCCGCGCCGTCACAGGACTAGGCCTTCGGTGCGCGCCATCCCTCGGTTCCTCCGTCGTTCAGAGACGGAGCGCACCGGCAGCATGACCGTGATGGAGCACCTCGAGGAGCTCCGCCACCGTCTCGTCGTGTGCATCATCGCGGTCGGCGTCTGCGGGATCGCGGCGTGGTTCCTCTACGAACCCGTGAAGGAGCTGCTTCGCGGGCCTTTCTGCGACTACATCACCGCCAACCCCGAGGTCAAACCTCCCGCCGGGTGCGACTTGGTGTTCAGCGGGCCCATCGATGGGTTCTTGGTCAAGCTGAAGATGGTGGGTTTCCTCGCGCTCGCGATCGCGCTGCCGGTCGTGATGTACCAGCTGTGGGCGTTCATCGTGCCGGGTCTCTCCGCGAAGGAGAAGAAGTGGTCGATCCCGTTCGTCGTGGCCTCGTGCCTGTTGTTCGCGATGGGCGCTGCGATCGCGTACATCACCTTGCCGAAAGCATTGGACTTCCTCTTGGGTTTCGCGGGCGAAGGCGTGGTACCGCTGATCACGTTCGACCGGTACATGGGTTTCGTCGTGTTGGTGACGCTCGCCTTCGGCCTGTCGTTCCTGTTCCCTGTCCTCTTGGTGGCGCTCGAGGCCGTGGGCGTGTTGTCCTCTCGCAAGCTGCGTGAATGGCGGCGCTGGGCGATCTTAGGGATCGCTGTCTTCGCCGCCGTCATCACCCCCTCCAGCGATCCGTACACGATGTTGGCGATGATGATCCCGATGTACCTGTTCTATGAGGGGTCCATCCTCATCGGACGCCTGATGAAGAAGTAGTTCACGAGGCAGGAGAACCCGTGGCCATCAAGAGCAAGAAGAATCGATCGAAGTCCAAGCAGGTGGCGCGTGCCCCCCGGCGCGAGCCGGTTCCCGTGCCGACGCCCTTGCTCGCCCGACGATGGGTCCAGGTCGTGGCAGCCGCCTTCGTCGGCTTCTTCGCGATGATGGTGCTCGTGTGGGTCACCAACGGCGTGCGTCGGAACGACACCACGTCTGACGCAGCAGCCAAGGCCGCCACCAGGCGCACAGCGGCGACGGCCTACCAGGGGGCGATCGAGGAAGCCGTCGGCAAGGTCGGCGTGCTCAATCCCGGTGTCCAGCCCACGGTGTTCCCCGAGATGCTGCAGGCGCTGCAGCAGATGCAGAAGGGGGAGATCCCGGAGAACGCCGCGAGCATGTTCGACGACGCGGCCGCGAGCGCCGGGAAGGCCACGGCGGCCATCGTCAAGTTCAACGTTGCCGAGAAGATCAGGGATCAGGGCTTCGACTCGACGGAAGCCACGCTCTTCACGAGTTCCGCCCAGCAGCTCAGTCTGGCGCTCCAGCAGTTCCAGCGGTGTGCCCAGACCGGAGCGGATGCGGTCGCAGCCACAGAAGGTGCTTCCTCCGGCACCGCGGCCGACGACCTCCTCACCATCACGCAGGGTCTGTGCGATAGCGCCCAGGCCCAGCTCTCACAAGCCTGGGGTGACTATCAGGCCGCACTGCAGGCAGGGGGGATCGTCGAGGCGCCCGCAGGCGCAGGGGAGATCCCCGGCCTCGGCGACGCGGGTTAGGGATCGAGCAACGTGACCGCCACGGTCAAGTCCGGCCCCATCGTCGTGATCGCCAATCCCACGGCAGGTGGCGGCAAAGCAGGCAAGCTCATCGGCAAGGCCGACGCGATCCTGCGTGATCTCCGACTGGATCATCAGATCCTGGTCACCGATTCGGCCGAAGAGATGGAGGTCACCTGTCGCCGTGAAGCAAAAGCCGGCGCCGCCATCGTGGCCGTGATCGGCGGTGACGGCACCGTCTCGTGTGCCGCCAACGGCCTGCTCGGGACCGACGCGGCGCTGGCCGTGTTCCCTGCCGGCACGGGTGATGATTTCGCCAGGGCGATCGGCGCGGCGCGGTTCGAGACGGCGGTCCGGCTGCTCGCGAACCCCACGATCGCTCGGGTGGACGCGGTGGAACTCGAGACCGGTGGGATCCAACGCCATTTCGTGAACGTCGCCGGGGCCGGGTTCGATTCCGAAGTCAACGAGACGGCGAACTCGATGAGCATGAACCTCGGCGGCACCGGCACCTACCTGGTGGCCCTGGTGAAGACCCTTCGGAAGTTCACCCCTGCGGACTATGTCGTGACGATCGACGGAGAGGCATCCTCCCTCGATGCCATGCTCGTGGTCGTGGGCAGCGGCATCTCGTTCGGTGGGGGCATGAAGGTACTGCCCCGTGCCTCGCTCACCGACGGGCTCCTCGACGTGTGCATCGTGGAAGCCCTTTCGAAGGGAGCCTTCCTGCGAGCCTTCCCGAAGGTCTACTCCGGTTCCCATACGGCCCATCCCAAGATCCAGATGAGGACCGCACGCTCGGTGCAGATCGAAGCCAACCGAGCGATCCAGGTATACGCCGACGGCGAGCGGGTGGGCCCGTTGCCTGCCTCGTTCCACGTCGTTCCAGCCGCCCTGCCGGTCGTGGTGGGGCCAGATGCGAAGGGGATCACATGACCGTGCCTGCCGATGGAGTGTTGTTCATCCATGCCTTCCCGATGGACGCCCGGATGTGGGATGGGCAGGTGGCCGCCCTCGACGGCTCCTGGCCCACCGTCGCGCCGTCCCTGCCGGGGTTCGGTGGTAGCGACGACGCCGGCCCGACCATGACGATGGGCGCCGCTGCCGATCGATGCCTCCGGGCCGCCGACGAGATCGGCCTGGAGCGGATGGTCGTCTGTGGGCTGTCGATGGGTGGATACGTGGCGTTCGAACTCTGGCGCATGGCACGCCAACGGGTCGCCGGGATCGTGTTGGCCAACACACGATCGGGTGCCGACGCCAGGGAGGCCGCCGATGGGCGGCGCGCATTGGCGGACCGCCTGGAGAGCGAGGGAAACGGGTTCATGGTCGAGGCACCACCACCCCTGCTCTCCAGCGATGCGCCGCCGGCAATGTGGGCGCAGGTTCGAGAGACGATCGCGGAACAGCCGGCGCCCTCGATCGCAGCGGCAGCTCGAGGCATGGCGCAGCGCAAGGATTCCACGCCCGACCTCAGCGCGATCGACGTACCCGTCCTCATCGTCACCTCGGATGCCGACACGTTGATCGCACCCGAGGTATCGCTCGCCATGGCCGAGCACATCCCCGGCGCCCAGCAGGTCACGCTCGCAGGAGGAGGCCACCTCTCCAACCTCGAGGTGCCCGAGGCCTTCGACGAAGCTCTCCGTGCGTTCCTGGAGGGCTTCCAGCGCATCTGAGCGCCCGTAGACTGGCTCGGTGACCTCCCCTCAGGCGTTCGCCGCCCAGTTCTCCTTCGCGCTGGATACGTTCCAGATCGAGGCGACCGAAGCGGTCGATGCCGGGTCGTCCGTGTTGGTCGCCGCCCCGACCGGGAGCGGGAAGACCGTGATCGCCGAGTACGCGATCGAACGAGCGCTCGCCATGGGGGGCAAGTGCTTCTACACGACCCCGCTCAAGGCCCTGTCCAATCAGAAGTTCGGTGATCTGGTGGCGAAGCATGGTGCGCACCAGGTCGGTCTGCTGACCGGTGACAACACGATCAACGGCGAAGCCCCCGTCGTCGTCATGACCACCGAGGTGTTGCGCAACATGCTCTACGAACGAAGCGGCAGCTTGGACGAGCTCGTCAGTGTGGTGATGGACGAGGTGCACTACCTGCAGGACCCGTACCGTGGCGCCGTCTGGGAAGAGGTGCTGATCCATCTCCCGCAGAGCGTGAGCGTGGTGTGTCTGTCGGCGACGATCTCCAACGCCGAGGAGTTCGGCGAATGGATCGGCACGTTGCGGGGCGAGACCCGTGTCATCATCGAGGAGCGTCGTCCGGTCCCGCTGGAACACCACTACCTCGTGGGTCGCGGCATGCATCCGATGCATGTCGAGCAAGACGGGATGGCGCTGCCGAACCCCTACGTGGTCTCGCTGGACCAGCGTGAACTCCGCACCAAGACGTACTACCGCCGGGGGAGTGGGGCGGCCCAGCACGACTACCGCTCCCGCCCTCGCGAGGGACACCGTCGTGTCTACAAACCACGGCGGGAAGAGGTCGTGCAGGTCCTCGACGATCAGGACATGCTGCCGGCGATCTACTTCGTCTTCTCGCGGGCCGGGTGCGATCGCAGCGTCGGATGGATGCGAGAGGCGGGCCTTTCCCTCACGACACGGGCCGAAGCCGAGCACATCCGTGATCGCGCCGAGACGCGCGCCGCCTGGATCGACGAGGAAGACCTCGTCACGTTGGGGTTCTACGACTTCCTGGACGGGCTCACCGCCGGGATCGCCGCACATCACGCGGGCATGTTGCCCGTGTTCAAGGAGACGGTGGAAGAACTCTTCGAAGCCGGTCTCGTGAAGGTGGTGTTCGCCACCGAGACGCTATCGCTCGGGATCAACATGCCTGCGCGGACCGTCGTGATCGAGGACCTGTGGAAGTTCCAGGGCGAACGCCACGAGCTACTGACGCCTGGGGAGTACACGCAGCTGACCGGACGAGCGGGACGCCGTGGGATCGACGAACTGGGTCACGCGGTCGTGGTCTATCAGCAGCAAGTGCCGTTCGAGCGGGTCGCGACGCTCGCGTCCACGCGAACCTACGACCTCACGTCATCGTTCCGTCCGTCGTACAACATGGCGGTCAACCTGGTTCGCAACTACACGCCCGAACAGGCTCATCACCTCCTGAACTCCTCCTTCGCCCAGTTCCTGGCCGATCGAGGTGTGGTGGCGTTGGAGCGCATGCGGACGCGCGACCGCGAGGCGATCGAAGGCTACCGAGTCAACATGGCGTGCGACCGAGGTGATTTCGACGAGTACTGGGGTCTCCTCAGGAAGGCTCGACACCTGCGGGATGAAGATCGGATGGGCCGTGACAAGGCGCTCTCCGCAGCGATCCGCGCAGCGGTCACGGGTCTGCGTGCCGGCGACGTGGTTCAGGTGCCGGGGAGCCGACGCGGAGGCCTCGCCGTCGTGGTCTCGACCCGAGACGGTAAGCCCAGCGTCCTGGCGCAGGATCGCCGGGTCCTACGGTTGACGGTTCGCGACTTCGCTGAGCCGCCCACCGTCCTCACGAGGATCCCCTTGCCTCGGAACGGCAGCCCCCGCAGTAGCCGGTACCGGCGCGATGTCGCTTCCAAGCTGGTGTCCCTCCAGGTGAAGCAGCCCAAGGCACCCACGCACCGAGCCGATCCTGCGGTCGAGCAGCGTGCTCTCAAGTTGGAAGAGGAAGCGGCCGCCCATCCCTGCGCGAGCTGTCCCGAACGTGCGAAGCACGAACGATGGGCGGCGCGGATCGAGGAGAAGGAGCAGGCCCTCAAGGGAGTCGAGCGGCGTATCCGGGTCCGCACCGAGACCCTGGCACGCCAATTCGACAGGGTCCTCTCGGTGCTCGAAGAGCTCGGGTACGTCCAGGACTGGACGGTGACACCGAAGGGTCGGACACTGTCCCGGATCTACGGCGAGTCGGACATCGTGGTCGCGGAAGCCCTCGCGAAGGGCCTCTTCGAGGACCTCTCGCCGTCGGAGGTCGTTGCCCTCCTCTCCTCAGCTGTCTACGAGGGGCGAGAGCGGGTTCCCTTGTCGGGTGAGATGCCGACGGAGGCCACACGTGAGCGCTACGACCGGTTCCAGCGACTCTGGCGCACGGTCCGGCGAACGGAGGACGAGCATCAGGTCCAGCTGTGCCGCGATCTAGAACAGGGGTTCGCCTCGCCCATATTCCACTGGGCGGAGGGCAAACCGCTGGAGGATGTGCTGGCGGAAACCGAGATGGCGCCGGGCGACTTCGTCCGCAACTGCAAGCAATTGCTGGACCTGCTCCGCCAGGTCGAAGAGGTCGCCGATCCCTCGACGGCGGAGCTGTTCGGACGGGCACGTGCCTCCGTGCTCCGCGGCGTCGTCGCCTACACCGGCCTCTAGCTACGATGCCCGGCGTCGTGACCAGCCCGTTCGGAAGCCTCGCCGTCATCGCCAACCCGACCGACGGCGATGGCAAGGTCGGGGACGAGTTGCCCGCCCTCGAGCGGGCGCTGACCCGGCGAGACCTCGCCTATCGACTCACGGTCACGAACGATCGAAGCGAAACGATGCAGGCCGCGGCCTCGGCACTGGATGAAGGAGTGCGGTTCGTGGTTGCGGTAGGTGACGACGGCACGGTCCAGGACGTCGTCAACGGGATGTTCCGTGATGGATCGCCGATCATGAGCGAGCCGGTGCTGGGGGTCGTCGCCGCCACCGGCGGGAACGAACTGGTGCGCAGCTTCGGTCTGCCGCGAGACACCGAAGGCGGTGTCCAGCGCCTGCTGGGTGAGACCACCTACCCCATGGACGTCATGAAGATCACCTGTCGGACCCTGTCCGGTGACGCCGAAAGGGTCCGCTACGCGACGAACATGGCCCAGCTCGGACTGGGGGCCGAGGTCGCGATCACGCGGGCTCGCCTGCCGGCATGGCTGGGAGAGCGTGGACGCTCGTTCCTGGGGTTCTGGGGCGGGTACCTGCGGACCCGGACCCACTCGGTGCGCGTCGCGTACGACACCAAGTCATGGGAGGGCACGGCATTCCAGGTGCTCGTGGGGAACGCACAGTTCACGGCAGGAGGACTGCGGATGTCTCCACGGTCGTGGCCGGGTGACGGCGTGATCGACGCGTTGGTGTTCACCGGGCAGAGATCCGATGCCTACACGATGATGCCGCGCATCCTGCGGCACGGCGATCATCTGCCCGACCCGAACATCACGGAGCTCAGGGCGAAGATCCGTTTCGCGATCGAGACTGACCGGCCCATCGCTGTGGTTGCCGACGGGACGCTGATGGGGACGACACCCGCGACGTTCCAGGTGGTGCCACAACAGATCCTGTTCAAGATGTGAGAGGAGCTCGATGACCGCAGCTCGACTGATGCTCGAAGACTACGTGGGTCGCATGTCCGCCTTGACCCGTGAGGCCTCCGAACGCGGGATCGCCGCTGTCGTGATCGCCCCCTCGCCGGACATGGTGTACCTGATGGGCTATGACCCGATGCAGATGGAAAGGCCGACGCTGCTGATCCTGGGCCACGGAAGGGAACCACTCCTGGTGGTCCCCGAACTGGAACGACCGCTCGTCTCAGATGCGCCTGCCGCGCCTGCCCTCCGGATCGTCGGCTGGAGGGACGGTGAGGATCCGTACGCCATCACGGCGGCCAGCTTGACCGATGCCGAGAGGGTGGCGATCGCAGATCGGACGTGGGCGACGCACGTGCTCGCGCTGCAGCACGAGATGCCCGACACCCGATTCGAGCCGGCTTCACCGTTGATCGGACGCCTCCGTGCCGTGAAGTCGCCCGACGAGCTGGCCGCGCTCCGACGGGCCGCGCGAGGTGCGGACGAGGCGTTCCGGCAGATCTGCACGATGAAGTTCCAAGGCCGACGAGAGGAAGAGGTTGCTGCGGACCTCGCTGACCTGCTGGTGCAGAACGGTCACGCCCGGGCGGAGTTCACGATCGTGGCGAGTGGGCCGAACGCGGCCTCGCCCCACCATGAACCCACCGGCCGCACGATCCTGCCCCGTGACGCCGTGGTCATGGACTTCGGTGGGGAGCTCGGTGGGTATTACAGCGACACGACACGCACGGTCGTGGTGGGCGAGGCGCCCCAGGGGTTCGAGCGCGTGTACGAGACGGTACGCCAGGCGCAGGAGGCGGCCTGCGCCGCGGTGCGACCAGGTGCCGCGTGCCAAGACGTCGATCGCGCGGCGAGGCGCATCATCGAGGACGCGGGCTTCGGGGAGCGGTTCATCCACCGGACGGGTCACGGGATCGGCCTGGAGGTCCACGAGCCGCCCTACATCATCGACGGCAATGAGTGGGTATTGGAGCCCGGCACGACCTTCTCGGTGGAACCAGGGATCTACCTGGAAGGGTCCTTCGGCGTTCGCATCGAGGACATCGTGGCCGTCACCGACGAGGGCGTCGAGCGACTCAACCGGTCGACCCGAACCCTCCAGGTCGTGGAATGACGGTCAGTCGCGAGGACGTACCTTCGTGCCGTCGGGGGTGTCCATGACTTCGAGCCCCATGGCTGCCAGGTCATCGCGGATGCGGTCACTGGTCTCGTAGTCCTTCGTTGAACGAGCGTGGTCGCGCTCGGCCATGCGCGCGAGCATCTCTTCCGTCGGTTGCCATGCCTCGCGAGCCTCGCGCTCCAGGTCGAGACCGAGGACCTGGTCCCAACTGCGGAGCAGGGCACGTTTCTCGGCATCGGCGACCTCGGGGGAGGACACCAGCTCGTTGACCACGGCGA
>DATDJD010000286.1:0-4791 GCA_036520695.1 Actinomycetota bacterium | reverse complement strand
TCGATGTCGGCCATCTCCTCGGAGGTGCCCGAGTCGGGCGTGTCGTCGATCACGGAAACCAGGTACTGCATACGGATCATCCTCCTGCGGTACGGAACGCCCCTCGTGGGCGCTGCTCACTCGTACCACGAACACCTCCGCCCCGATCCGACACCGTCCCGCGAGCTGTAACAGCGACTTTCAGCGAAGGACACGCTACCCCCGACGACCGGGCGGCGGGTGTCGAGGTACATCCGCGCACATCCACGTCGCGTTCGAAGGCGGCGTCCCCGGCCGTCACCGGCGAGCGGTAGCATCGGAGCGATGGTTGCCGTCTCGCCTCCCGTCACCCTGTTGTGGGGTGAAGACGCGTTCCTGCTCCGCGAAGCGGCCCTCACCGCGCTCGGCGATCTCCGGGCTACGGAGGTTGACGCCGCCGAGTGGGAGGGCAGCGAGTTGCAGGACCTCGCTACGCCGTCACTGTTCGGCGAACCTCGAGCCCTGCTCGTCACCGACGCGCGCTCCCTCACGAAGGACACCCTCGCCGCATTGACGACCTACCTCGAGGCGCCGGATCCCGACGCGACGCTGATCATCTGCTGTCAGGTCGCCGAACGGGGCAAGGTGCCCGCAGCGCTCGGCAAGCTGGTCAAGAACGTCGGTGTGACGACGTCGGTCGCGATCCAGCGAAAGGAACTCGAACCTTGGGTCGCCGGCCGCGCGAAGGGTCTCGGCCTCGACATGGGGGTGCCTGGCGCTCGTGCGCTCGTGGAGATCCTCGGAGAAGAGCCCGGTCAGCTGGTCGCCGCCCTCCAGCAACTCGCCTCGGCGTTCCCCGGACAGAAGATCACCCCGCAACTCGTGGCGAAGCAGTTCCGCGGGCTGGGGGAGCAGAAGGCGTGGGACCTGTGCGACAAGGCCTTCTCCAAGGATCTGCCGGGGGCGATCCGGTCGCTCCGCTCGATCGAGGAAGGTGGCGACGATGCCCTGAAGACGCTCGGCGCCATCGCGAGCCGGCTCCGAGACCTCATCAAGGTCAGGGCGCTACCCGAACGCACGCCCCCGGCTCAGGCGGCGAAGGCAGCCGGCCTGCGGTTCGAATGGCAAGGGCGCCGCTACCAGCAGCAGGCGCGCAACTTCTCCATGGCACGGCTCCTGGTCTTGCACGAACGCGTCACCGAGGCCGACCGAGCGCTGAAGTCGGGCGCCACGGGAGACATCGTGATGCCGGTGCTGATCACCCAGATCGCTGCGTAGCGGGGAGTCGGGTCAGGGCGGGATCGTTACTTGGCGTCGGCTGCGGCAACGCCGTTGGCGGCCTTGACCAGCCGGCTCTTGCGGCGGGCAGCCGTCTTCTTGTGCACGATGCCCTTGCTCGCGGCCTTGTCCAGTGCGCGTGAGGCCTCGAGCGCCCGCTGCGTCGCGGCCTCGGCATCGCCCTCGGCCACGGCTGCGTGCACCTTCTTGGTCGAGGTCTTCAACGAGGTGCGCACGGCCTTGTTCCGCTCGGCGGCCTTGTCGTTCTGCTTGTTCCGTTTGATCTGTGACTTGATGTTTGCCATAGCGACCCGCGAGTCTACCAGCGGCTCGAAGCCGCCCCGGCGGCCGGCGTCCTGGCCCGTACCATGGTGGTCCCGTGACCTCGCTGACCCCCACCGACACCTCGCACATCCGCAACTTCTGCATCGTGGCGCACATCGACCACGGCAAATCGACGCTGGCCGACCGCCTGCTCGAGGTCACCCACACCGTCGAAGGCCGTGACATGCGGGCCCAGTACCTGGACAAGATGGACCTGGAGCGCGAACGCGGCATCACGATCAAGGCGCAATCGGTGCGCCTCGCGCACGAGGGCTACGAGCTCAACCTGATCGACACACCCGGCCACGTGGACTTCACGTATGAGGTCTCGCGTTCGCTCGCCGCCTGCGAAGGCGCGGTGCTGCTGGTCGATGCTGCCCAGGGCCTGGAGGCCCAGACCCTCGCGAACTACCACCTGGCGCGTGACGCCGGCCTGGTCATCGTGCCCGCGCTCAACAAGATCGACCTGCCTGCCGCCGAGCCGGAGCAGCGAACGAAGGAACTCGCCGCGCTGCTGAACTGCGACCCCGACGACATCCTGCACATCAGCGCGAAGTCCGGCGCCGGTGTCGACGCCCTCCTGCAAGCGGTGATCGACCGAGTACCCCCGCCCACCGGCGATGCCACGAAGCCGCTGCAAGCGTTGATCTTCGACTCGATGTTCGATGCCTACCGAGGTGTCATCACCTATATCCGGGTCAAGGAAGGCCTGCTCCCGTCGAACGCTCGCGTCAAGATGTTCGCGACGCGCGTGGAATCCGAAGCCGAAGAGACCGGCGTCAACGCGCCTGAACCCACGCCGGTCGACTCCCTCGGTCCCGGTGAGGTCGGCTACCTCGTGACCGGCTTGAAGGACGTGCACCAGGCGAAGGTGGGGGACACGATCACGCTGGCCGGCAAGCTGGGCTCCACCGAGCCGTTGCCCGGCTACCGGGAGCCCAAGCCGATGGTGTGGTCGGGTCTGTTCCCGGCCGAGGGCGGCGACTACTCGGAGCTGCGCGAGGCACTCGACCGGCTGAAGTTGTCCGACGCCGCGCTGCACTTCGAGCCCGAAGTGTCCACTGCGCTTGGGTTCGGGTTCCGTTGCGGGTTCCTCGGTCTGTTGCACATGGACATCGTGAAGGAGCGGCTGGAGCGCGAGTTCGACCTGGAGCTGATCGCGACCGCGCCGAACGTGGAGTTCCGTGTGCATCGTGGCGACGAGGTTGAGATCGTGCACAACCCCGCGGAGATGCCCTCGCCCGGCACGTACGACTCGATCGAAGAACCCATGGTCTATGCCACCATGATCACGCCCGCCGACTACCTGGGGGCGGTGATGGAGACCAGCCAGAGCCGTCGCGGCGAGATGGTGGACATGAGCTACATCACGCCCGAACGCGTCGAGATCCACTACGTGCTGCCGCTGGCAGAGATCGTGTTCGACTTCTTCGACCAGTTGAAGTCGCGCACGAAGGGTTACGCGAGCCTGGACTACGAACCATGGGGCTACCAGGAGGCGAACCTGGTCCGCGTCGACGTGCTGCTACACGGTGAACCGGTCGACGCGTTCAGCACGATCGTGCACCGCGACAAGGCCTACACCTACGGCAAGCAGATGGTCGAGCGGCTTCGGGAGCTGATCCCCAGGCAGCTGTTCGACGTCGCGATCCAGGCGGCGATCGGCGCCAAGATCATCGCGCGCGAGACCGTGAAGGCGAAGCGAAAGGACGTCACGGCCAAGTGCTACGGCGGTGACATCAGCCGGAAGCGCAAACTCCTCGAGCAGCAGAAGAAGGGCAAGGCGCGCATGCGCCGTGTCGGCCGTGTCGACGTGCCGCAGGAGGCCTTCATCGCAGCCCTCAGGGTGGACGACGGCGCGAAGCGAGACGTCAAGAAGTGACTGTGGAGGCCCACGCCGAGGAACCTGCCGGCATCTACGTCCACATCCCGTTCTGCCTTACCCGCTGCGGCTACTGCGACTTCAACGCCTACGCGGGCCTGGACCATCTCGCCCCGCGCTACCTGCGAGCGCTCATGGCGGAAGCCTCCCTCGTCGCTGGTGTGCCGGGGCGTGCCCCAGGCCCACCCACCTGGGAAGGCGCCGAGGTCGCGAGCGTGTTCCTGGGTGGCGGTACACCGACGATGCAGACGCCCGCAGATCTCGCGACCTTGCTCGGCCGTCTCCGCGAGACCTTCCACTTCACCACCGGCGTCGAGATCACCACCGAGGCCAATCCCGACACCGTCGACGAAACGTCGCTGAGCAGCCTTCGCGAGGCCGGCTACGAACGCCTCTCGATGGGCGCGCAATCCTTCGACCTGGCGGTGTTGGCGTCCCTCGAACGGCTGCACTCGCCCGACAGCGTGCGTGCCGCGTTCACAGCGGCCCGTGCGGCCGGCTACGACAACGTGAACCTCGACCTGATCTACGGTGCCCACGGCGAAACGATCGACTCGTGGGATCGCACCCTGCGCGAGACCATCGCGTTGGCGCCCGAACACATCAGCGCCTACGCGCTGACCGTCGAGCCCTCGACGCCTCTCGGCCGTGCAGTCGCGAGCGGTGTCACCCCCGAACCCGACCCCGACCTGCAGGCGGATATGTTCGGCGTGGCGTGCGAGCTGCTGAGGGAGGCCGGCTACCGTCACTACGAGGTGTCGAACTGGGCCAAGCCCGGGTTCGAGTGCCGTCACAACCTGGGGTACTGGGAACGCCGCCCGTACGTGGGCTTGGGGGCAGGGGCGCATTCCTATCGTGACAACCACCGGTGGTGGAACACCCGTCCGCCCGAGGAGTACATGGATCGCGTCGAACGGGGCGAACTTCCGATCGGGGGAGAAGAGCACTTGGACCCCTCAGACGCCTACCTCGAGGAAGTGTTCTTGCGCATGCGGATACTCGAGGGCATCCCGGCGAGCTGGATCGATGAACAGGTGTCCGCGCCGTTCATCGAGAGCGGCTTGATCGCCGACGAGTTCGACACCCTGATCCCCACTGAACGCGGCATGTTGCTGCTGAACGAACTCGTCCTGGCGCTCACCGCTGAGGCTAGTCCATCGCAGACTAGCTAGGACGTACGTCGGTCGATCTTCCCGTGTTTCCTAGGGGTTTCGCCCGGAGAACACCCTATGCTGGCTCGAGTGAAGCGACTTCCCCGGCCCATGATCGCCGTCTCGCTGGCGTGCGCGACCCTCGCCGTTCCCTTCGTCGCGTCGATCGGCTCGGCATCGGCCCTCTCACCCGCTGAG
>DATDJD010000285.1:0-8361 GCA_036520695.1 Actinomycetota bacterium | reverse complement strand
CGGATGGGTCCCACACCGCGTGGGCGTACGCCGCTGCCGTGCCCTCGTGCTCAACCAGCCGGGTGTCGTGCGGCATGTCCACGAACGGGAGGGCCCAGATCTCCTGGAGGAACTCCCGTCGTGGTTCGACCTCGCCGACGACCGCGAGGTCGTAGGCAGCGAAGACCTCGACCACCGCGTCGAGGTCCTGCGGCCGGGCTGCCCGCGCGGAGAACCCGGCGGGCAGGGATATCGTCACTCCCCGACGGCCTTCTTCCGAGGTGCGGTCTTCTTCGCGGTCGTCTTCTTCGCAGCGGTCTTCTTCGCGGTCGTCTTCTTCGCGCTGGGCTTGTCCGCGGCCGGCTTCTTGGCGGCGGCGACGCTCGCTTTGAGGGCTTCCATGAGGTCGACCACTTTGGCGGTGGGTTCGGCCTCGACGACCTCGATCTCCTCACCGTTGATCTTGGCTTCGACGATACGTAGCAGTGCCTCGCGATACTCGTCGGTGAACTCCTCGGGATCCCATTCGGCGGTGAGACCCTCGATGAGCTGGCGCGCCATCTCGAGTTCCTGGTCGCGGACCGTGGTCGTCACGTCCACGTCGCCGAAGTCGGCCGCCCGGATCTCGTCGGGCCAGTACATCGTCTCCAGCACGAACGCATCGTCCTTGAACCGGAGCGCCGCGAGATGCTCCTTGTCGCGGAAGCTGACCTTGGCGATGCCCACCTTGTTATCGGTGCTCATGGCCTGGCGGAGCAGCGAGTACGCCTTGGCGCCGGTCTCGTCGGGAGCCAAGTAGTAGGACTTCTTGAACATCATTGGATCGATCTCGTCGAGGTCGACGAACTGCACGATGTCGATGGCACGGCTGGACTCGACCGGCACCGCATCGAAGTCCTCATCGGTGAGGACCACGTAACGGTCCTTCTCGTATTCGTAGCCCTTGACGATGTGCTCGTAGTCGACGATCTCGCCGTCCTTCTCGCACACGCGCTTCTGTCGGATGCGGCCCATGTCTTCGTCGTGGAGCTGGTTGAAGCGGACCGTCTTCTCTTCGGTGGCCGGGAACACGGCCACCGGGATCGTCACGAGGCCGAAGGAGATGGCCCCTTTCCACATGGCTCTGGGCATGTCGTACCCCCTGGGGATGAGCGAACCGTTCGGGACCGACATCCTATCCTCGTGGACGGACACCCAGGCGTGCGAGACCGGTCACCGCGCCAACGTCACGTGGCGATCACACCACCGACCCACACCCCGATCATGCCGACGCCGATCGCGAACTGAAGCACGATGCCCATCCCCAAGCTCTTGATGGCTTGCCAGGTCGACCTCCAGGCGATCGACGGCGTGCGATGGCGCACGAGTTCAGCGACGAAGATCCCGACGGGCCCACCGATCAGCGCTCCGACGACCGGGATCACGAAGAACCCGATCACCGTGCCGACGACGCCTGCGAGCAGGACCCACCCGGGCAATCCCGCGTCCGCACCTCGACGGCCGGTCAACCAATAGGGAACAGCGGTGCCGAGCGCCGCGAGGACAGCCATCACGGCCACCACCAGCCACCCGATACCACCGACATCACCGGTGAGCGCCCAGACGATGCCGGCGCCGAGGATGAGCAGCAGGCCGGGAAGCACGGGCACGAACACACCGACGAGACCAACGAGCATGGCGAGCAGCACGAGGATCTCGAGGCCGGCCATGTGCCCATGATGACTGCTGCGGTGATGGACGGGAAAGCGGTCGCGGTAGCAACCTGCACGCGCGGCTAGCATCGAGGTCATGCCGGCCAAGCGGAAACGGGCACGGACCGGGAAAGAACCCTTCACGGTCGAGATGCCGCGTGCGATCGAAGCTCGACGCGATGGGGACGCGTGGTGGCTCGAGGTGGACGGACGCGAGTTGCGCTTGTCCAACCTCACCAAGATCTTCTGGCCAGACGAGGGCTACACCAAGGGCGACCTGTTGGCGTACTACTTCAACGTCGCTCCGCTGATCGTCCCGCACCTCGCCGAGCGCCCCCTCACGATGAAGCGCATGCCCGACGGCATCGACGGGGAGTCCTTCTACGAGAAGTCCGCCCCGTCGCACACACCGGACTGGCTGGGGCGATGCGTGGTGGCCAGCGACGAGGCGAAGAAGGGCGAGATCGACTACCTCACGATCGCCGATGCCGCCGGGCTGTTGTACGTCGCGAACCTTGGGTGCATCGAGTTCCACCCGTTGCACTCGCGGTGTTCGGACGTCGCTCATCCCGACTACCTGTTCTTCGACCTCGATCCGTTCCCGCCGTACACCTACGAAGACGTGCTGACCGTGGGCCGGCACATCAAGGTGCTGATGGACCAGTTGGGACTGACGGCGTTCCCGAAGACCAGCGGCGCGACCGGGCTGCAGATCTACATCCCGATCCTCCGCGGCACCTACACCCATGAGCAGGTCCGGGCGTTCGTCGGCGCGGCGGGCCGGCTCATCAAGGGCGCCGACCCCGAGCGGGTCACGATGGCGTGGAAGATCGCCGACCGGACCGGCAAGATCTTCATCGACCACAACATGAACCGCTCCGGCGCCAACATCGCGGCCGCGTACTGCGTCCGCCCAGAACCACGTGCTCCCGTGTCCACCCCGCTCACATGGGACGAGGTGATGGAGGGGGGCTTCGAGCCGCAGGATTTCCGGATCGACAACGTCTGGACACGTTTCGCTGAGGTGGGCGATCTGTTCGAAGGCGTACGGACCCAGGCCATGGACCTGACGGCTGCGTTCGAGGCGCTCGAGGTTCCGATGGACGCCGAGGCGGGGCTCGGCCCCAGCACCGATCCGCCGCTTCCCCGGACCGCGGCGAAGTCGACCCGCGCCAAGACGTCGGAGGAGATCGCGGCGGCATCCAAGGACCCAGCGCTCTTCGAGTACGTGCGCCGGCGCGACTTCTCTTCGGAGGGCACCACCGAACCCGCACCTGGCGACGCGCCAGAGCACGCCTCCGGCAACTCGTTCGTGATCCACAAGCACCGCGCGACACGGTTGCACTACGACGTGCGACTCGAACACGACGGTGCACTGCCCTCGTGGGCCGTCCCGAAGGGACTCCCACTGGTGCGGAACGACCGGCGGCTCGCCGTGCGCACCGAGGATCACCCCTTGGAATACGGCACGTTCGAAGGAACGATCCCCGACGGTCATTACGGGGCGGGCGAGGTTCGTATCTTCGATGACGGCTGGTACGAGGTGGTGGAGTGGACAGATACGAAGGTCAGCTTCCGGTTGCACGGGCGACGCTATCCAGGCCTGGAGTACCACTTCGTCAAGACCAACCGCGATTGGCTCGCCTTGCTCGCCAGCGCGCAGGATGCGCCCTTGATCGAGTCGCCGGGCCGTCTGCAGCCGATGCTCGCCGAGGGTGGCTGGGACGCCTTCGATGACCCCAAGTGGTGGTTCGAACCCAAACTCGATGGCATCCGCTGTCTCGCCGAACTCGCCACGGGCGCAACGGTGCTCCGGACGCGCACGGGGCGAGACGCCACCGCGCAGTACCCCGAGCTCCACATGGTGCACGAACTGGTCGACCAGGTGAACGCCGTCGTCGACGGCGAGATCGTGGCGTTCGACGCCGAGGGGAAGAACTCATTCGAAACGCTGCAGCAACGGATGAACCTCACCGGGAAGCGTCAGATCGAGCGGGCATCCAAGACGATCCCGGTCGCGCTCGTGCTCTTCGACCTGCTGTGGCTGGACGGCCACGACACCACCACCCTGACGCTGGAGCAACGCCGCGAACTCCTGGAACTGATCGTGGAACCCGACGACCGGTTGCAACTGACGGCGCAGGTCCGCGGCGACGGCGAGGCGTTCACCCAGCAGGCCGCGGCGTTGGGCTTGGAGGGCGTCGTCGCGAAGCGGGGTGGGTCGCCGTACCTACAGGGACGTCGCAGCCCTGACTGGCGCAAGATCAAGCTCATCAGCAGCCAGGACTGCGTGATCCTGGGTTGGACGCCGGGCCAGGGCGGGCGCGGTGATTCCTTCGGCGCGCTGTTGGTGGGCGCGATCGACGAGGGCGGTCAGATGCGCTGGGTCGGCCAGGTGGGGACGGGTTTCACCGCTCGGTCGCTCGACGACATCATGGGCAGGCTGGAACCGCTCCGCAGGTCGGACCCCCCGATCGAGGACCCCGGTCTGGCCCACGTGAAAGGCGCGACGTTCGTCGAACCAGAGCTCGTCTGCGAGGTGACCTACCTCGAACTGACCAAGAGCACGAAGAAGATGCGCGCGCCGAGCTTCAAGGGACTCCGTCCCGACGTGACCCCTGACGAGTGTGTCCTGGAACCACGCCGGGGCAAGCCGTCAGGCAAGCGTCGCGCCTGATAGGTGGACCGGGCTCTTACTGGGCCCGCCGATCGCTCAGGCGCCGGGCGCGCGATAGGGCGCGTGCTTGTCGATCGCCCGATCGATGTCCTCGGCGGAGAGCATGACCACCGTCTCGATGCTCCCGGTGCCTGACGCGCCGACCGCTGTCGCGACGGCCGCGGCTGTGATCGCATCGGGCATCTCCGCGATCGCGTACACATCGGTGTCGCCGAAGGCGAAGTCGAACGAGGTGATCGACCCGCCCATCTCGGCCGCCATCTTCTCGATGAACGTCCGCCGGTTGACGGCACCCTCTTTCATCACGCCTTGCATACCGTCCTTGCTGTACGTGACCTTGAACATGAAGCGAGCCATGGCGCGTCCCCTTCCGGTGGGCATCCCTGAGGGCAGAGTCCCATCCTCCTCCTGATGGAGCGGGGCGTGCAACTCCGGCTACGTGGACCCTGGCCACGGGGGAGGGGTCAGAATGGTTCGTAGCCGGCGCGCACCAGGAGCGCACGGACATCGCGCTCTTCGAAGCCGCGATCGAGCAACTCGCGATACAGGCGCACGGTCGCGAGCGTCCGGCCGCATACGGGACAGAACGCGAAGTCTTCACCGAACGGCGTCTTGCACCACGGGCACTGAGTGACTTCGATCCGTCGATCGGGTTCGAGGCCGGTCTCGGTGAGGGCATCCACGTACCCCTTGCCGTAGTCCCACTGGATGTACTCCTCCTCGATGATCTCGAAGGGCGGCTCGTGCATGCGTGGCTCGCCCACCGACAACATGTGCTCCAAGTTGTCACGCAGGAGTTCCCACTCGTAGTAGTGGTTGGCGCCGCAATCCTGGCACGCGACCACCACCCCCTTCACGCTCTGCTGCGAGAAGACGGTGCGCATGGCCGAGAGATCGTCCAGGTCCGCCTCGATGTCGCGGCGTTCCTCGGCGGTCAACTCGATGGGATCGTCGGGTTCCATATGGATGACTTCCTCTGGCCTACTCGGCCGGCTCCCGTTCTTCGTCGTCCACGAAGCGGAACTCCTTGAAGGCCTCGGCGTATTCGACGCCCGCCTCCTCGCCCACCTGCCTGGCGCGCTCGCGCACCCAGGGAGCTGCGGCTTCACCTTCTTCGGATGCATGCTGGGCGAGGGCTGCGATCTTCGTGTCGATCGTGTCGGTGATATCGATGTAGACGTCGGGGTCGTTGCCACCCAAGTAGAGGTTGGGCACCTCGAACGGTTCGAGCCCTTCCTCTTCCAATTCCTGGAACATCACGCGGGTCGGCGCGTCGGGCATCACGGCGGTGAGCGCCAACAGCCCCGCTTGCTTGTGGTCCCAATGGTTGATGTAGCCAGGGCTGAACCACAGGCGCGACGGGTCGGGGGCCACGAGCACCTCTGGTCGCAGCCGGCGGATCTCGCGGGTCACCATCTTGCGGGTGCGCGGCGTGACCTCGAGCAGGCCGTCGGGCTCGCCGAGGAACGTCACGCTCTTCACACCCAGGACCTCGGCGGCGGCGCGCTGCTCTCGCTCGCGGATCGGGGCGACCAGCTCGCGCCGGGCGCCGGGTTCGTTCGAACCGGCGGACCCATCGGTGCACACGATGTAGTGCACGTCACATCCCGCTGCCGCCCACTTCGCGGTCGTCCCCCCACACATGAACTCCGCGTCGTCGGGGTGGGCGAAGAGCACGACCGCGCTCGAGAAGCTGCGTTCCTCCATGGTGATCGAGCCTAGCGGGGGGTCCCGACTTCGCCCACCGTGGTGTGGTTCGATGCGGGCGTGAACGAGGACTCAGCGCGTATCCGCGCCCTGGAACGTGGGTTCCGCCGCGACGGGCTGCCCAACCTGATCGTGGACTATTCAGCGACGGAGGACGCGTTCACGAAAGCGATCCCGTTCCTGACCCTGGTGTTCCTCGCGGAGTGCGTCAACGCCTTCAACGCGGACGCCGGCTGGAAGAACCTGACCCTCGGACTCGCGGGCCTCGCCCTGTTGGTCTTCGCATTCGGGCTGGTGAACGTCGCGAGAGGACGCCGCTTCATCTCGATCCCCTCGAGGGTAGGTGTGCCCGAGCTCGCGGCGTTCGTACTGTTGCCCGCCTTCTTGCCGATCGTGTTCGACCAGCAGTACCTGTTCGGGTTCAACACCGTGCTCGTGAACCTGGCCCTGCTCGCCGTCGTCTATCTGGTGCTCGGGTTCGGCATGGTCTCGATCGTCCGGTGGACCGGGGCACGGTTCTTCGCGCAGCTCGCTTCCGCATTCTCCGTATTGATCCGTGCCGTCCCGTTGCTGCTGTTCTTCTCGCTGATCTCCTTCTTCACGACCGAGATCTGGCAGACCTTCTCGCTGTCGGGCACCGCCACGTTCTGGACGGCGATGCTCATGTTCTTCGCGCTCGGGGTTTTGTTCCTCACCGTCCGGCTCCCTGGGGTCGTTCGCGAGATCCAAGGGGAAGCGCAGTTGGGCGATGAGCCCCTCCGACCGAGGGAGCGACGCAACCTGGCGTTGGTGGCACTCATCAGCGAGTCGCTCCAGGTGTTGTTCGTCAGCGTCGCCGTGTGGATCTTCTACGTGACGCTGGGCGGTCTCCTCGTCACCGAGCAGGTGCGGGTGTCGTGGTTGGGCCAGCCGGGCCGGACCCTCTGGTCGTTCTCGATCTTCGGCGACCTCGTCCAGATCACGGCACCGTTGCTGCGAGTGGCGACCGCGGTCGCGGCGTTCTCCGGGCTCTACTACGCGGTGGCGATCCTGTTGGATCCCGCCTATCGCGACCAGTTCGTCGATTCGCTCAGCGAGGAACTCCGAGGGACGTTCGGACGCCGCGCCGAGTACCTGGAGCTCATCGCGCGCCGCGACGCCACCGCATCAAGCGGGCCGTGACATCCGCAGGAACGTGACTTCGTTCCCGTCTTCGAACGTGCGCACATACACATCCCCTCGAGCGAATCCCGCTCGCTCGTAGGTTCGGATCGCCCGTTCGTTCCACGGGAACACGTCGAGACCGAACGACCCGGGGGACCATCGGGCACGTGCGAAGTCCAAGGCGGCCTCGACGAACGAGGCTCCGAGACCCTGGCCGGTCGCATCCGGACGCATGCCGAGGCCGATCTCCACCTCATCGCCGATCTGATGCAGTTCCAGGTACCCGGCCAGGTCGCTTGCGTCGTCGTCGACCGCGAACCACCACGACCCCCACCCGGAAGGCTCGCCTAGATCAGCATCTTGCCCAGGGTCGTTCGGCACGTCGTACACGTCATACGGAGGTGGGTATCGCCAACCGGAGATCGCCTCCGCGTCCTCCAGCGTGAGCGCTCGAACCGAGAAGTTCATGAGCGTGCGTGGGCTCGCATCGGCACACCGAACCGCGGGCGAAGGGTGACCACCGGCTGCATCTCGACCCGGGCACCCGGCTCGAGGCTGAAACGCCATCGACGTGCCAACGTCGCCAGGACGAGACCGGCTTCCATCCAGGCGAATCCCTCGCCGATGCACATGCGAGGCCCGCCCCCGAAGGGCAGGTACGCGTGGCGGGGACGATCTGGGTCAGGATCGAGCCATCGTTCGGGCCGGAAGGAGTTCGGTTCGGGCCACCAGCGTTCGTCGTGATGCAGGAGCCACGGCGAGACGACCGCGACCGAGCCCTCCGGCAGCACCACCCCGCCGAGATCATGATCCACGACCGCCTGGCGCCCGATCGCCCAGGCAGGTGGGCGCAGCCGCAGAGACTCCGACAGGACCGCCGTGGTGAACGGTAGGTGGGGCAGGTCGGCGGTCGTCGGCTCCCGGGCATCAAGCACCCCATCGAGCTCGGCGTGCAGGCGCGCATCCGCCTCCGGGTGACGGGCCAGGAACCACAGGGTCCAGGTCAGCGCGTTGGAGGTGGTCTCGTGACCCGCCAGGAACAACGTGAGTGCCTCGTCGTGAACCTGGCGATCGCTCATGCCTTCGCCATCTTCCTGCGCCGCCAGCAACAGCGACAGCAGGTCATCGCCTTCGATCCCGCGCTCCCGGCGTTGCTCGATCAAC
>DATDJD010000284.1:0-5071 GCA_036520695.1 Actinomycetota bacterium | reverse complement strand
GAACACCTGTTCGGGTAGCGTTCGGATCCAGGAAGACATGCCCCACCGAATCACACGGGTGTAAGTTATGTCAGACCCTCGGCGTAGCGTTCGCCTCCCATCACGGAAGCGAGCTCGGCCGGCACCTCCTCGCCGGAGGGGCAAGGATCGACAAGGAGGTCACGGTGGACCGCGACAAGATGCTCGACGTCACGCTCCAACAGATCGAGAAGCAGTTCGGCAAGGGTGCCGTCATGAAGCTGGGACAGCACCCCATGAGCTCCGGGATCGGGATCATCTCGACCGGGTCCATGGCCCTCGACATCGCCCTGGGGGTCGGTGGTATCCCTCGGGGACGCATCATCGAGGTGTTCGGGCCGGAGGGCTCGGGCAAGACGACGGTGGCCCTGCATATGATCGCCGAAGCGCAGGACAAGGGTGGCATCGCGGCCTTCGTCGATGCCGAGCATGCGCTCGACCCGACCTACGCGCGTGAGCTCGGGGTCAACATCGACGAGCTGCTGGTCTCTCAACCCGACTCCGGTGAACAAGCGCTCGAGATCGCCGACATGCTCGTGCGATCCGGCTCCCTCGATCTCGTCGTCATCGACTCCGTCGCCGCCCTGGTACCACGGGCTGAGATCGAGGGCGAGATGGGGGACACGCACGTGGGCTTACAGGCGCGCCTCATGTCCCAGGCCATGCGCAAGTTGGCCGGCACGCTGTCCAAGTTCGATACCTCGGCCATCTTCATCAACCAGCTCCGCGAGAAGATCGGGGTCATGTTCGGAAGCCCCGAAACCACTCCTGGTGGCCGGGCGCTCAAGTTCTACTCCTCGGTGCGGCTCGACGTCCGCAAGATCGAGAACCTCAAGGACGGCACCGACGTCGTGGGGTCGCGCACGCGGGTCAAGGTCGTCAAGAACAAGGTGGCACCACCGTTCCGTCAGTGCGAGTTCGACATCATGTACGGCAAGGGGATCTCACGCGAAGGCTCGCTCATCGACATCGGGGTCGACCTCGAGATCATCAAGAAGGCCGGCGCCTGGTTCACCTACGAGGGTGAACAGCTGGGTCAGGGTCGCGAGAACGCGCGTCAGTTCCTCGCTGAGCACACCGACGTCCGAGACGAGATCGAGCGCAAAGCTCGAGAGGCGGTCGGCATCTCGCAGTTCGGCGCTGAAGGTGAGGAGACACCCATCGAGATCATCCCCGATGTCGTGTCCGACGAGCAGCCCCCGCCGGCAGCTGTCGCGACAGGCTCGGGCGGGGCCAAGGCGAAAGCCAAGGTCGGCGCCGAGGGGTAAGGCCTGGTGCCGTCCAGCTACCGGCGTCGAGGGGAACCGAAGAACCCCAAGACGTGTCATGAACGTGCCCTCGGGCTCCTGGCGGTCCGGCCACGAAGCCGCCGGGAGCTCGAGCGTCGCCTGCTCGCCGCCTCCTTCGAGCGATCTGAGGTCGATGACGTGCTCGCGCGTCTCGAGCGAGTGGGCCTGGTCGATGACCACGAGTTCGCTCGTCAGATGGCGGAGTATCAATACGGTTCACGGCGAGCGGGCCGTCGAGCCGTCACCGGCGCCCTCATGGAGAAGGGCATCGCTCCCGAGGTGATCGCTCAGGTCATCGACGAGGCCCCCGACGATGAGGAGGACCGGGCCTTGGCGCTCGCGGGGTCCCGTGCGTTGCGCATGGGTTCGGTGGAGCCCGCCAAGGCCTTCACCCGCCTCACGGGACTGTTGGTTCGTCGTGGCTATAGCCCCGACGTGGCCCGCCGGGCGGCGAGGACGGCCCTGACGATCGACCAAGGCGACGACTAGGCCATCCGGACCCTTGTCTCGCCGTGTTCACCCCCGTACCATCGTGAACACGAGAGGAACATTCCGGAAAACCCAGTTCAACGTCAACGACCTTGTGAGCGAGACCTGACCTTGACCCCGACCCGACCAACCACGGAGCACGGCCGAAGTTCCCCATACCTGCCTGCCCCGTAAGCACTCGCGCGCAACGTTCTTCGCCTGCGAACCGGGATCCGAGTGGATCCTCCCGAACCGCGCATCGCCACTTTTCGGGAGGCATCATGATCCCCATAGCCGCCGCCGTCGCCGGACTCCTCATCGGGTTCGGCGGCGGGTACATGTATCGCAAGTCGGTCGCCGCTTCGAATGCCATGAGCATCGAGGCCCAAGCCCAAAAGCTCCTGTTGGACACCCAACGAGACGCAGATGCAGCCGCCCAACAGACCCTCCAGCGCGCCAAGGACGAAGTCTCCTCGACCCGCCGTGAGGCCGAGGATGATCTTCGAGGTCGGCGCGATGAGCTGGCTCGCCAGGAACGTCGCATGGCCGAAGCGGAGATCGAGCTGAAGGCCAAGGTCAGCAAGGTCGACCACCGTGCAGCCGAGCTTGAGGAACGGGAGGGAAAGCTCACCTACATCCGCACCCAACTCGAGCGGGCGAACGAGCTCCACGTGGCCCGCATGGAGAAGATCGCGGGGATGACGTCGACGGAAGCCAGGGACCAGCTGGTGGTCCAGGTCGTCGAGGATGCCAAGCGGGCCGCCATGTCACAGGTTCGAGAGATCGAACAGCGTGCCCGCGAGGAGGGTGAGGAGCGCGCTCGCAAGATCGTGACGATCGCGATCCAGCGCGTGTCGTCGGAGCAGACGGCCGAATCGACGGTCAGCGTCTTCGCCCTGCCGAGCGAAGACATGAAGGGCCGCATCATCGGGCGCGAAGGACGCAACATCCGGGCCTTCGAAGCCACGACGGGCGTCAACGTGATCATCGACGACACACCGGAAGCGGTGGTGTTGAGCTGCTTCGATCCGGTGCGGCGCGAGGCGGCCCGTATGACCATGGCCAAGCTGGTCGAGGATGGGCGGATCCATCCGGCGCGCATCGAGGAGATCCACGAACGATCCATGCGCGAGTTGGAAGACCAGATCAGGCGCGCCGGCGAGGACGCGGTCGCCGAGGTCGGTATCACCGACATCCACCCCGAGATGATCCGGTTGCTGGGGCGCCTGCAGTTCCGAACGTCCTACGGCCAGAACGTGCTGAAGCACCTGATCGAGTCGGCGTTCATCGCCAGCTCGCTGGCGGCAGAGATCGGCGTCGATGCCGTCGTCGCCAAGCGCGGCGCGTTCTTGCACGACGTCGGCAAGGCTGTGACGCATGAGGTCGAAGGTTCGCACGCGATCATCGGCGCGGAGATCGCTCGACGCTTGGGCGAGAGCCCTGAGGTCGTGCACTGCATCGAGTCACACCACGGTGAGGTCGAGCAGCACACGATCGACGCGGTGCTCGCGCAGATCGCCGATCACATCAGTGGTGGTCGCCCCGGTGCCCGCCGTGAATCCCTGGAGACCTACGTCAAGCGCCTCGAGCGGCTCGAAGAGATCTGTACGAGCCATCCCGGTGTCGTGAAGACCTTCGCGATGCAGGCGGGGCGTGAGGTTCGGGTCATGGTCGAGCCTGGAGACGTGGACGACCTGCAGGCCCAGATCATCGCCCGCGATATCGCCAAGCAGGTCGAAGAGGAACTCCAGTACCCGGGACAGATCCGCATCACGGTCGTGCGCGAGACGAGGGCGACCGAGTTCGCGAGGTAGCGGGCCGGAACGAGGCGGGCTAGGACTGGCGCTGGAGCTGCCCGAGTCGGTCGGTCAGCTCGGCCACCTGG
Source organism: Actinomycetota bacterium (assembly GCA_036520695.1). GTDB lineage: Bacteria > Actinomycetota > UBA4738 > UBA4738 > HRBIN12 > JAOUEA01. The sequence goes on along the minus strand of DATDJD010000284.1, from coordinate 1,411 downwards.
GTGCGGAGCTTGACGTTCTCCTCTTGCAGGTGTGGGTCCGCTGACCCGCCGCCACCCTCCTTGAATCGGAGAGCTGCTTCGGCGGACTCGGCGGCTGCGTACGCCCGGCGAGCACGCGCTTCCGCCTGCTCGAGGCGCTCTTCGAGTTCGGCGAGCTCGCGAGTGAGTTCCTCATCGCTGCTCGCCGGTGATCCCCCTTCGGTATCGGAGACGGTGGGTGCGGAGCCTTCGCCCTCGATCGCCCTGAGTCGTTCGTGGGCTTCATCGAGCTCGGCCAACAGGCCTTCGGCCCGGGTCCGCTCCTCCTGCTCGCGCTGGGCGGCTGCCTCGAGCTGTTCGCGAAGTTCGCTGAGCGCCGTGTCGTCGACCACGGGCTGGTCGACTGGGGTGCCTTCGGTTGCGGCCTCTCGCGCTTCGGCTTCCTGCAGGCGGGTCTGGAAGTCCACCAGGAGCCGCTCGGCCCCCAGTGCCCGCTCTTCGGCGGCGATGAGGCGTTCCTCGGCCTCCTCGGCGGCCGCGACTGCCGTTGCCGCCTGTTCAGCAGCGGCTGCTGTGTCCCGGCCGGCGGCGTCCATCTCGGCCCTGGCGCTCTCCAGCTCGACCCGGATCGACTCTGTTCGCTCCTGGGTCGTCGCCAGTTCCGCCTGCGAGGACGCGAACTCGGCCCGAGACAGCTCCAACTCTTCGCGCAGGGAACCGTGGTCGGCAGCGGTGGCATCCACCTGCGCCTTGACGGCCTCGAGCTCGGCGAGCGCCGCCTGTGCCTCAGCTCGGAGCGAACTTGACTCTGCGTGGGCTGCCTCGACTTCGGTCTGTGCCGATGCAAGCGCCTGGCGCACGGACTCGGACTCCGTCCGAACAGAATCCAGTTCCGTGCTGAGCCCATCGATCCGTTCCTGCGCCTGCAGGGCCTCGGCCCGTGCGGTCTCGGTTTCTTCATGTGCCGAATCCAGTGCGGCGCGCCCTGCCTCGATCTCGGTCGTGACGGCCTCGAGCTCCGCTCGTGCAGCGTCGGATTCCGTGCGTGCCACGTCAGCTTCTGCGCGGGCGGATTCGACCTGTGCACGAACGGACTCGACTTCCTCACGAGCGGACTCGGCTTCCTCACGAACGGACTCCACCTGGGACCGCGCTTGCTGGGACTCATCGATGGCGACGGCGAGCTGGGCTTGGAGCGCTTCGATCTCGTGTTGAGCGGTTTCGCGGTCCGCTTCGAGCTGCAGGCTTCTGCCTTCGACCTCGGCGACGTGTTCTGCGGAGACGGCGGAGGCGGTTTCGAGCTCCTGGGCATGAACGCGCAGGGATGCGAGTTCGGCTGCAGCCTCTTCACCTTCACGTTGCACCTGCTGGATCTGTCCCTGGGTGGACTCCAGCTGCGCGCGAACCTCGAAGAGGGTGGTTTCCAGTTGAG
>DATDJD010000283.1:0-4176 GCA_036520695.1 Actinomycetota bacterium | reverse complement strand
CTTGGCGACGATGGGCACGACACGATCGCCCATGAGTCCCCGAAGCTCCTCGATGTCATCGGGACCTCGCACGAACGACTGGGCGATCAGATCAACCTCCATGTCCAGGGCGCGCGCCAGGCCTTCCCGGTCGCGGTCGGTGACGGCGGGCAGGCTGAGGCGTTCCGCCGGCACGTTGACGCCCTGGCCCGAGCGAACGATGCCCCCTCGCACGCACTGCAGATGGACCGTGACACCCTCGAGCCTCGTCACTTCCAGTTCCACGGCTCCGTCCGCGAGCAACACGCGATCGCCGTCGTGGAGATCGGCTGCGAGGCCCGGATAGGTGGTCGAAGCACCGCGTTCGTCGCCGTTGCCATCCGGTCGAAGGTCGAATGCCTGCCCCGGCACGAACCGGAAAGGGTCGGGATCCATGACCCCCAAGCGCACCTTGGGACCGGGCAGATCGGCGAGCACGGCCAGGGCACGACCGGCATCGGCCTCCGCTTCACGAACGAGCCGGGCCGCACGCGCGTGCTCGTCAGGGACCCCGTGCGAGAAGTTGATGCGGAAGATCGACGTGCCTGCCGCGACCAACCCACGGACGAACGCCGGAGTGTTGCTGGCGGGCCCGAGGGTGCACACGAGTTTGGTACGCGTGATCATGTGAGGACCTGCTGGATCGGTGGATCCGATAGCGTCGTCGGGACGGGACTCCCCGAGGTCGCTTGCGCCAACTCGACCCACTCCGCCGGGAGCGCGTCGGGCAGGTCGACGCCCGCCATCTCCGCGAAGTACGTCGTCCATGCCCGTGGCACCACACGCGCCCATTGGTACCCGCCGCCCCCCGTGGCAACCCATCGGCCGCCGGCGACCTCGTGCGCGAGCCCATGCAGGATCTGCGCGGTCGTACGGTAGGTGTTCGTGGTCAGGCGCAGATGGGCAAGGGGATCGCTCGCGTGGGTGTCGCAGCCCAACTGCGTCACGAGCACCTCGGGCGCGAACGCCGTCACCGCCGGCGGCACCACTTCGCGGAACGCTTCCAGCCACTTGTCGCCGCCGGTGCCCGGGGCGAGCGGCACGTTGATCGCCGATCCTGGCGCTGACGGGCCTCCTGTTTCACCTGGCCCGCCGGTGCCCGGGAAGAAACCTATCTGCGGCGCGTACTCATGGATCGAGATCGTCAGGACCCGGGGGTCGTCGTAGAAGATCGCCTGCGGTCCATCCCCGTGGTGCACATCGACGTCGACGTAGGCCACCCGCTCCACACCGTGGTCGAGCATCCAGGCGATCGCGATCGCCGGGTCGTCGTAGACGCAGAACCCCGATGCGCGGGACGGCATCGCGTGGTGCAGTCCGCCCGCGGCGTTGAAGGCATGCGCCACCTGACCGGAGAGCACCGCCTTCACTGCAGCTACCGTCGCACCCGCCACGATCGCTCCTGCTTCGTGCATCTGGTCGAAGATCGGGTTGTCACCGGGGCCGTAGCCGAATCGAGCCCACGAACCCTCCTCGCCGCGACCGGCTCGCTGCGTGGCATCGATGTATTCGGGGGTGTGCACCAACAGTAGCGTCGCGACGTCGGCGGGTTCGGCACCCAGGGTCTCCACGTGAGGGTCGGCATCCAATCCGTACGCATGGATCAGGTCCCAGGTGAGGAGCACCCGTTGGGGACGCAAGGGATGCCCTGGACCGTGATCGTAGATCCGAGCCTCCGGTGCGTAGACCGATCCCGCCGTCCCGCTCACGCGACCGAACGTATCGCAGCCGTGGTGCGCTCGACGAGGAGCGCCTCATCCTCGTCGGTGAGGACGAACGGAGGTCCCAGCATCACCAGGTCGCCGTTCCTGCCGTCCACGTGGCCGGTCGAGGAGTAGAGCAGGAGCTCGGCGTCGCGAGCGGCGGCGAGCACCCGTTCGGTGACCCGTTGCGTGCGCGGGAAGGGTTCCTTCGTGTCTCGGTCGCGGACCAGCTCGATCCCGATCATCATCCCGAGTCCTCGCACGTCACCGACGATCGCGCAGTCCTGGAGGGCGGCATGCAGCGACGCACGCAACCGTGCACCGAGCGCGGCGCTGCGAGCGACCAGGTCCTCCTCGCGCAGGATCTGCAGCACGGCGAGACCGGCGGCTGCGCCCAGCGCGTTGTGCGACCAGGTGAACCCGTGGACGAATCCCGTGGTCGCGACGGCTTCGTAGACACCGCCGGTCGCTGCCACGAAACCGAAGGGGACATAGCCGCTCGTTGAACCCTTCCCGGCGGTCAGGATGTCGGGACGCACGTCCCAATGGTCTGCACCGAACCAGCGCCCCGACCGCCCGAACCCCGTCATCACTTCGTCGGCGATCACCAGCACGCCATGGTCCCGACAGATCGCGGAGACGGCGGACCAATAGTCCTCGCACGGAACGGCGGCGCCAAGCGTGGCGCCCGCGATCGGCTCGGCGATGAACGCCGCCACCGACTTCGGCGGGGCTTGGTGGATCATGCGCTCGAGTTCGCCGGCGTGCCAGGCCCCGCATGCATCGGGGTGGCGGGGGTTCTCGCACCGATACTCATAGGCGGCGGGGGCATGCAGAAAGCGACCTAGCCACGGCGTGTACGGTTTCCGCAGCGGTTCCTTTCCGCTGACATCGAGCGCGCCGATCGTGTTGCCGTGATAGGCGCTACGCCGCCCGATCACGGTGAACCGTGAAGACTCACCGTTGGCCAGGTGATAGGTGCGCGCCAACTTCAGCGCGGTCTCGACGGCTTCACTGCCACCCGAAACGGGATAGACGCGGGGGTCGTCCATGGGCAGGACCGAGGCGACTTCGTCCGCGTAGGTCTCCACCGCTTCCGTGGTGAACGCCGTGCCGTGGACGTACTGCGTCCGACGCAGCTGCGCGGTGACCGCGTCGCTGATCTCCCGTCGGCCATGGCCGACGTTGACCACGATCGCCCCGCCAGCGCCATCCAAGAACCGCCGGCCGTCCTCGGCGACGATCCAGGCGCCCTGGGCATCGACAGCCGTCGGCAGGTCTCGATCGAACACCCTCGGGAACACGTGGCTCAAGGTGGCGACTCTTGCTCGTGGTCGTACAGCTCAACATCGGCGGGCAGGGGCGCAGATCTAGGCGGGGCCGGCGATCTGACAGGGAGCGGCGAGGCCGGATCCTCGTCTTCGAACGTGGCGAACACGCCTCGAAGTCTGTCCCCGCGAGCCTTGCGGGCAGCCCGGATCTGCTCGGCCCAATCGGGCTCGGGCTCCTCGTCCCCTTCACGCCACAAGCGGTCGTCTCGATCCGACATGATCACTTCGTGTAGATGCCCGCGGGGTCCAACTCCTCGCGGATCAAGCGTAGCTCCTCCACCGAGGGCGGCGGGGTTTCGCCCAGGTCGTCTGCGATCTTCGGTTCCCAGCCCATGTTGGCACGCACATCGTCGAGCGCAACCCCGGGGTGCATCGTTCGCAGGGTCATCTCCCCCGTCGCCTCATCGAACCCGTACGTCCCAAGGTCGGTCACGACGGCCGTGGGACCACTGCCGTGCCAACCACGCGCAGCGTCGTGCGCCGGATCCCCGCTGTGGCCCGGACTGGTACGGAAATCGAGCGTGTCCACGAACGAACGCTGGGCCTGGCGCATGATCACCAGGATCTGACGGGCGTGGATCGCGATCTCGCACGCCCCACCCGACCCGGGCAACCGGACCTTCGGGTTGGCGTAGTCGCCGATCACGGTGGTGTTCAGGTTGCCGAACCGGTCGATCTGGGCGCCCCCGAGGAACGCCACGTCGATCAGGCCCGCCTGCAGGTAGAAAGCGAACAACTCGAACATACTGGTGACGGCGGTGGACCCGGTCGCGAGCGTCGGGTCGCCGATCGACAGGGGAAGCCGTTCAGGACGGGCGCCGTAGACACCCGATTCGTACACCAGCTGCAGGCTGGGCGAGACGGTCCGTTGGGCCAAGTTGCACACGATGTTCGGCAGACCCACACCCACGAAACAATTGGTAGCCCCACCCAGCTCGCGCGAGCTCGCCGCGATCATGATCTCGGACTTCGAGTAGGCGGCGCTCACGCGTACCGTCCGTAGTCGACTTCGCCCGAGGGGGCGGGTTCAGGACGAAGAGCATCCCAGTAGGCATCGCCGAACTTCGCGACGTACTCGCGGTGGTTCGCGAGGCCATAGACCCACTCGTCGAGCCAGGCGTCCA
>DATDJD010000282.1:0-3280 GCA_036520695.1 Actinomycetota bacterium | reverse complement strand
TCCTCCGACCGTGCCGGTTCGCGCCGCACCGTGAGCGCGGCGGCGGCGAGCGCGACGACCGCGAAGGTGCCCGCGTCCACGAGCAAGGCGATCTTGGTGCCGACACCCTGCGACAGCGTGCCCGCCAGGAGGGGGCCGGCGATCATGCCGATATACCGCGCCGTCTCCAGGTAGGCGTTGCCCTCGGTCGCGTGCCGCTCCCCTACCACCATGGGGGCGAGGGTGTAGATCGCGGGGCTGGCGACCGCGGTGCAGGTTCCGAGCAGGAACGACAGGAGGAGGATCCCCGGCAGCGCTCCCGCGAATGCGAGCCACACCGCGAGTCCCGCCTGGATCGCGGAAGCGATGAACAACGAACGGCGGGTTTCGAAGTTGTCGACGATGACGCCCGCAGCGGGGGCGAAGATCACCAGCGGTAACAGGCCGGCGAGCAAGAGACCTGCGACCGCCCACCCTGAGTCGGTGAGCTCGGCCACCTTGATCGTGAGGGCGATGAGCGCGAGTTCGTCGCCGAGGGAGGACAGGCCGGTAGATGCGACCAAGAGCCGGAAATCACGGCCCCCCCAACCGCGCTTCGTCCTCGCCTCTACACGCCCCACGAAGTCGGATGGTAGAAGGTCCGCGCGACCAGCGCATCCACCCCTTGACCCATCCGCCCCGTACCCACATGGGCTATGGCGACCGCGGGATGGCCTGGGTCAGGCGGCCCCTGCCGCTACTACGCGCACTCGGGCGACGGTGCGTTCCTTCCCCAGCAAGGCCAGCGATTGCGGCAGCGGCGGGGAGACGTTCGAGCCGGTCACCGCCGCTCGAACGGGCTGGAACGCCTTGGTGCGACTGAGGCCTTCCACGTCAGCGAGGGCATCCAGGACCGCCTGGATCGAGTCGGCATCCCACGGCTCGACGGCGTCCAGGACATCGGCCACCCGGCCGAGGTACCCATCGGGCGCCTTGGCCACCAGGCCCTGGGCCTTCTCGGTGAGCTCGACGTCATCGGTGAACAGGAAGCGGAGCAGCTCCGGCGCCTCAGCGAGGGTCTTCATCCGCTCGCGAACGAGCGGCATCGCAGCGCGGAGGCTGGCCGGATCGGGCATGAGCCCTTCTTCGGTGAGGAAGTGCAGGCACCGTGCCGCGAGTTCATCGTCGTCGAGGGCTTGCACGTAGTGGGTGTTCATCCACGTGAGCTTCTCGGTATCGAACGCCGCGGGGTTGGATGACACACGCCCGAGATCGAAGGCCGACACCAGCTCGTCGCGGGACAGGATCTCGCGGTCGCCGCCGGGCGACCAGCCGAGCAGCGCGAGGTAGTTGACCAGCGCCTCGGGCAGGAACCCCTGCTCGCGGAACGACTCCACGCTGGTGGACCCGTGGCGTTTGGACAACGGTTGGCGGTCTGGGCCCAGCACCTGCGGCACGTGGGCGTACCGAGGTGGCGTACCTCCGAGCGCCTCGACCACCGCAGCGTTGCGAGGTGCGCTCGCCAACAGGTCGTCGCCTCGCACCACGTGTGTGATGCCCATGAGCATGTCGTCCACGGCGACCGCCAGCAGGAATACGGGCGAGCCGTCCGATCGCATCAGGACGAAGTCGCGCAGCTGCCCGGCCGCGAAGCGCACCTCGCCTTTGACGATGTCCTCGACCAGCCACTCGCGGTCGGGCATCCGGAACCGCACGACCGCGCTGCGGCCCTCGGCGTCGTAGGCCTCGACCTGCTCCTCGGTGAGATCGCGGCAATGCCCGTCGTAACCGGGCGCCTCGCCGCGTTCGCGGGCGGCCTTGCTGCGAGCGTCCAGCTCCTCCTTGGTACAGAAGCAGCGGTAGGCCGACCCGTCGGCCAGGAGTTGATCGGCCTTCTCCCGATAGATGTCGAGCCGTTCGGATTGCCGGTACGGACCCTCGTCCCAGTCGATCCCGAGCCAGCGAAGATCCTCCAAAACGCCCTTGACGGCTTCCTCGGTGACCCGGCTGGCGTCGGTGTCTTCCAGCCGAAGCACGAACGTCCCACCCTGATGTCGCGCGAAGAGCCACGAGAACAGCGCGCTGCGAACGTTCCCCACGTGCAGCGAACCGCTCGGGGCGGGGGCGAACCGGCACCTGACGGGCGCGGGCGCGAGGTCGCTCACGCTCGCACCGGGTTGATCAGCGGACCGACCCCGTCGACCTCGACCTCGACGACATCGCCATCGGCGAGTGCGCCGACGCCCTCGGGCGTCCCGGTCAAGATGACATCGCCCGGAAGCAGCGTCATGAACGCGGTGATGTACTCGATCAGGGTCGCGACGCCGTACACCATGTCCGTGGTGCTGCCTTGCTGTCGAACGTCGCCGTTCAACCGGGTCTGCACCTCGACGTCGTTGGGGTCGAGGTCGGTCTCGATCCATGGCCCCAGCGGACACGATCCGTCGAACCCTTTCGCGCGAGCCCACTGGTCGTCGGTCTTCTGGAGGTCACGCAGGGTGACGTCGTTGGCGCACGTGTAGCCCAAGATCACCTTGTAGGCGTCCTCGGCGCGCACGTCGCGGGCCAGTCGCCCGATCACGACCGCCAGTTCGCCCTCGTAGTCCACGCGACGGCTGATCGGGAGCAACCGGATCGGATCGAGCGGTCCGATCACCGCGGTGGAAGGTTTCAGGAACAGCAGGGGCTCGTCGGGCACTTCCTGGCCCCACTCGGCGGCATGCGCCGCGTAGTTCTTGCCGACGCACACGAGCTTGGAAGGTAGGACGGGGGCCAGCAGGTTCACCTCATCGAGGGCAAGCGTCTCCCCCGTAGGCAACGGGTTCTCGAAGAACGTGCCCTGCAGGACCCGGATCTCGTCACTTTCGGGCTCGACCGCGCCCGTCGCGATGCGATCGCCGTGGCGGAACCTGAGCAGCCTCATGACGAGCCGGAGGCTACCGCAGCGGCCACCGCGAGGACCTCGCTGAGATCGGGGTCATCGGCTTGGTGAGCGTTGCGATGAGCGAACCGGACGAGTCCACCGTCATCGACGATGAACGTGCCGGGCAACTGGGTCACGGCACCACCGTGCGATCCACCTTGGCGACCTTCACCTCGAACGTGCACACCGACCCACGCCGCCGCGACCGATGGCTTCAGCAGCTCCGTCGACGAACCCTCCACCAATCCGAACGCTCGATAGGACGAACGATCCTCGTCGACCAGCATGTCGAACGGCACGCGCCGAGGGCCCGTGAACCCCATGGCCTCGCCCACCGTGCCCTGACCGACCAGCACTACCCTCACACCGGCTCGTTCGAACGCATCCGCCTTGCGCACC
>DATDJD010000281.1:0-12940 GCA_036520695.1 Actinomycetota bacterium | reverse complement strand
TCAGCCGATAGCTGAAGCGCATCCGCTCGCGGAACGTCGCGTCCGGCGGACCACCGTAGGCGGCGAGCGCGCGTTCGCCCTGTGCAGGGAACGCGTGCACCAGGTACGCGAAGTCCCCCGCGGGGTCGCCGATCATCGCTTCCTCCCAGTCGATCACACCGGCGAGATCGCCGTTCGGATGCACCAGGACGTGATCAGGACCGAGATCCGCATGCACCAAGCATGGAGCGAACCTCCAGTTGTCATCGTCATCCACGAACCGATCGAACCGAGCACCGAACCCCCGCTGTTCCTCATCCGACAGCAGCGGGAACACCCGCTCACGGAACCCATCCAGCTGGCTGCGGCGTTCCTCTCGGACAACCGTCGCGCTCCGCCACCGCAAGCCGACGAACTCCGGCGGACACAGGTGCACGTCGTACAGGAACCGACCCAGGCGTTCGGGCCACACGCCATCTGGGGAGACACCTGAGAACGGCTCCCCCACGATCAACGGGTAGGCCATCATCAGCGGGTCGCGCGACACGTGCACCGGACGCGGGATCGGTGCACTCACCTCCGAGGCGAGCCCGGGCAACAAGTCAAGCTGCTTGACCATCGTCTCTTCGCCGTAGCGACCACGAGGGATCTGCACGACCCAGTCCCCGTCCACCAGGTACGTGAACGATGTCCACCCATCGCCGAGCGGCTCGAACCGCGCGATCGGCCTGAGCGCAGTGAAGGTCTCAGCGACCAGCGTTCGGTGCTCGACGAGGGCACTCATCCGAGTGGCTCCAGCGGCGCGGCCGACGGATCGGCGGGTCGGTCGTCCGCCTCGGTCAACGGTGCGTCGAGCTCGGGCACCGCCAGCGCGAACCACGCGGTGATCGCTCCGGCCACCGCGAAGGCCGAGGCGAGTGAGTAGAGCACCACGGGTCCGGCGTGTTGGTAGATGTACCCACCCACGCCTGCCCCGATGATCGGCCCCAGGCCGAAGCCCACCATCTGCGCCACCGAGTTGCCCGTGGAATAGAGCGACGAGGGAAGGAGTCGGCCTACCACCACCACGCTGGTCGTGAAGAGCAGGCTGAACGCCATCCCCTCGAGCACCGTCAGCAAGGAGACGATCGTGGGGTTCTCGATCAACCCCCAGAGCAGGAACCCCGTTGCGTAGATCATGCAGCCGAGCGCGTACACCCGGCGAAGCCCCCACCGCGCCTGGAACCTCGAACTGGACCGCATCATCGGCACCTCGATCATGCCACCGAGGGCCGTGCCCAATCCGACGAGCCACGGCCCACCACCGCCGTCGGCGATCTTCAAGGAGATGAAGTTCCACGCCGCGTTGAACCCGATCCAGACCAGGAGCAGCGCAGCCAGGAACCCCCAGAAGCGCGGGGCCGCTCGGAAGACGGCCCCCACCGACCCAAGCTTGCCGTCGCCTTTCGACTCATGCTTGGGGGCGTCGCGCGTCACGCTGAACGACCAGGCGAGCACGACCACGCTCGCGATGGCATAGACCGGCATGGCCCAACGGACACCGTAGAGCTGGAAGGTCGCACCCAACACGAAGCACCCGATCGCGTACGTGAAGCTCTCCCACGAGCGGATCCGGCCGTACTCGGACATGCGCTCGGCGCCCAGGTGCTCCAGGGTGATGGCGTCGATGTTCGGACCGAACGTCACCATCGCCCCCGCCAGCAGGAACCCCGCCCCCGCGATCGCCCACAGATCGCCGGCGGCGCTGAGCAACAGTGCGCAGCCGGCCGCCAGGATCAACCCGATCTGCAAGGACGTCCGGCGGCCGAGCACGCTGTCGGAGATGTGACCCCAGATGGGGTTCAGCACGATGCGAGCCACCGCCATCGCCGCGATCACGATGCCGATCTCGCTCTCGGATAGTCCCTTGCCGTCCAGGTAGAGGGCCAGGAACGGGAAGAACGCGGCGATGACGAACCCCGACGTCACGAACAGACCGCGGACCGCGGCGTCGGGTCGGATCTCGGGGCGGGTGCCGCCGATCACGACGAGCCCGGGACGACGAGCCCGGGGATCAGGCGCGCGGCGTTGTCGCGGTAGACGCCCGAGAGCAGTTCGTCGGACAGGGCCAGGCCGCTGATCGCCCACCGTCCTTGAGGAGGCGGGTCGTCGAGCGAATACGCGAAGTGCTCGTCCGCCGTCTCCAGGAACCGGACATGGATCGCGTAGGTCTCCTGCATGGGCGGGAACTCGTCGGTGCCGAACAGCACGCGCGTGGGGTGTCCTTCGATCAGGGCTCGGGCCGCGCGCGGCTGGCGACCGAGCTCGGCGATCCGGGCCGCGATGTCCACGTGCAGGTTGGCATAGGTCGTGAGCATGCGGTCCACCCATGCCAGGTCTTCCGCCGCGCCGGCAACGTGTGCACCGATGAACGTCGTGCGCGGGTGCTGTGCCACGAGACGCTCGAACGAGACGAGCAGGTCATCGAACCCGGGGAACCGTGCTCGGTCACCGAACCACCACTCGGGATGTTGGGTGAGTTCCTCGAGGCGCTCGTTGCGCTCATCTAGCGGTTCGAAGAAGGCGAGCGGGTCGCCGGTATGGATCAGCACAGGGAGCGCCACATCGGCCGCGGCCTCCCACACCGGTGCGAGTCGCAGATCGTCGGGCGCCAACCGCACCCCTTCGTCATCGGTGAGGTGCAATCCCAGGTCTTTCCAGACCTTCAGTCCCCTGGCACCGGTGTCGGCCTGCCGCCGAACCTGGTCCGCGAGCCGTTCGCCGAACGCGGACTCCGTCGTCGCGCGCCAATCGAGCTGGGCGAACGTCGCGAACCGCCCCGGATGCGCCCGGTCGTACCGGTCGAGGTTCGCTTCGAGTTCGGCGCCCCATCGCCCGTCGAGGTTCACGATCGCGGCCAGGTTGCAGCGATCCATGAGATCGAGGAGTGCGCCGACGTCCGGCGCCGCCCAGTCGTCGGTGAGCCATCGACCCAGATGGTTGTGGGCGTCCACGGCGGGGAACCGGGTCCTGTCGACCGGGGTCGAAGCGGTTCGCAACGACGAGCGAGGGCGGTAGGACGCCAGCGGCAGCGACGCCGATGATCGGTGGCTCACACGGTCACCACGGTGACGCCTGCCTCGCGGAGCGCCACCAGGTGCTCGACATCGACCGCCCCGTCGGTGATGACCTCGTGGATCCGGTCGATCGGACAGATCTGCGCGAACGCGACGAGCCCGATCTTGGAACTGTCGGTGACCACGACGACGTGACGAGCCCGTTCGATGAGGGCCCGGTTCGTGTGCGCCTCCACCTCGTGGTGGGTGGTGATCCCGGCGTCGGTGGCGATGCCGTCGACTCCGAGGAACACGACGTCGAGGTTCAGCCCGGCGAGCGACTGTTCCGCGAGGGGTCCCACCAGCTCGTAGGACTCGGGGCGTGCGTAGCCACCGGTCACGACCAGTTTCAGGTTGGGGCGGACCGCGAGTTCGCCGGCGATGTTCAAGGCGTTGGTGACGACCGTCAGGCGCTGACGGTCGATCACCGCACGCGCGACCTCCGTGGTGGTGGTGCCGCCGGTCAGCCCGATCGCTGCCCCGTCGGTGACACGTTCGGCCGCCGCGGCGGCGATGCGCTTCTTCTCCTCTTGGTGGCGGGCGCTCTTGTACCGGAGCGGGAGCTCGTACAGCACGCCTTGGCCCACGGCACCACCATGGGTCCGCGTCAGGAGGCGTTGCTGTTCGAGGAGTTCGAGGTCACGGCGGATCGTCGCGGAGGAAACGCCGAGACGTTCGCTCAGCTCAGCGACCCCCACCGCACCATCGCTCGAGAGGTCTTCCAGGATCGCGCTGAGTCGCTCCGCCTGGCGCATCGTCGAAGTATAGGAGCGTTGATGCGCACTTGGATTGCGTTCATGAGCGAATGAGGGGTATCGTGCGCACGAATGAGCATCACGAGCCAAGAGATCGAGTCCCAGCCCTCGTGTTGGCGACTCGCGGCCCAGGCCGGTACCCCATCGATCGACACCGATCGTGCCATCCAGGCCCCCGAGGTCGGGCAGCGGGTCGCCGTGGTGGGGTGCGGTACCTCCTGGTTCATCGCCCAGTCCTACGCCGCGTTGCGCGAGTCCGCCGGCCTTGGGGAAACGGACGCCTTCGCCGCCTCGGAATTCGGTTGGGGCCGCGCGTACGACCACATCGTGGCCATCAGTCGGAGCGGCACCACCACCGAGATCCTTCGACTGCTCGAGCGATGGGGCGATGGAGCCGCCACGACCGCGATCACCGCCGTCGCCGATTCCCCGGTCTCGTCCCTGGCCGCGGAGACGGTGGCCCTGGACTTCGCAGACGAGCATTCCGTGGTGCAAACGCGGTTCGCGACGTCGGCCTTGGCCTACTTACGTGCCACGATCGGTGATCCCCTCGAGAGCGCGATCGCCCAAGCCCAGGAGGCACTCGCGCAGCCGCTCCCCGTGCAAGTGGACGCGTTCGACCACTTCGTCTTCCTGGGCCACGGATGGACCAACGGCCTGGCCAGCGAAGCCGCCCTGAAGATGCGCGAAGCCGCGCAGGCGCACACGGAGTCCTACCCGGCGATGGAATATCGGCACGGGCCGATCAGCCTCGCGGGACGACGATCGCTCGTGTGGGTGCTGGGGACGCCCGATGACGGGGTCGCCGACGACGTGCGCGCGACCGGTGCCACCGTCCTGCAGGCCGAGCGTGACCCCATGGCCGAACTCATCATGATCCAGCGCGCTGCCGTGCACCTGGCCGAAGTGCGCGGCTTGAACCCCGACTCACCCCGCAACCTGACCCGATCCGTCGTGCTGTCCTGACTCGTAGGAGGTATCAGATGAAGCATCGAGCACTGTTCGCGATCCTCGTGGTGATGGCGATGATCGGTGTCGCGTGTTCCGGTGACGATGACGGGTCGAGCGAACCCACGGGAACGACCGGGACCTCCGGCGAGCCGGTGGAGATCACGCTTTGGCACGGCTACGGCCAGCCCGGCGAGGTCAACGGCGTCGAGAACTACGAGGCGGACTCCATGAAAGCCTTGATCGACGAGTTCAACGCCACGCACGAGAGCATCGTGGTCAAGAACGTCTTCTGCTGTTCGAACGACAACGCGCTGCAGAAGGTGACGGTTGCCCTCCAAGGTGGACAGCAACCGGACATCACCTATCAGTACGGCACGTCCCTGCCCCAGCTCGCGAACGCCCCCGGCGTGATGGACCTGACCGAACGAGTGCAGGACGAGGACTTCGCCTGGGACGACTTCTTCGCGGGTTCCCGCGAGGCAGGGACCGTCGATGGACGGGTGCTGGGCGTGCCGGCGCTGATCGACAACCTCGCGATCGTCTACAACGAAGATCTGTTCGCCGAAGCCAACCTGGACGTCCCCTCCGCCGACTGGACGTGGGAGGACTTCCGAGCCGCGGCCAAAGCCCTCACCGACCCGGCCAAGAAGCAGTACGGATTCGCGTTCCCCGCCGACGCCAGCGAGGACACCGTGTGGCACTACGATGCCATGCTCTGGCAGGCCGGTGGCGACATCCTGAACGAGGACAACACCGAGGCCCTCTTCAACTCCGAGGCGGGGGTGAAGGCTCTCGACACGCTGAGGGACATGGCCGTCACCGACCAGAGCGTGTACCTGGACCTGCAGAACTCCAAGCTCGACGACCTCTTCAACACCGGGCACGTAGGCATGCTGATCACCGGCCCCTGGGCGCTGTCCGGCTACCCGGACGTGAACTACGGCGTGCAGATCTTGCCCAGCTTCGACGGCTCGAACCACGAGACGATCGCCGGACCCGACATGTGGGTGCTGTTCGACAACGACGAAGCGCGCGCCAACGCTGCGTGGGAGTTCGTCAAGTGGTTCACGGCGGCCCAACAGGTCGAAACCGACTCCATGACGACCGGGCACCTGCCGACACGCCAATCCGTGTTGGACACCACCGGGTTCATCGAGGCGTTCGGGAAGAAGTTCCCCGGCAACGACGTGTTCGCCGAGAACCTCGCCAACGTCAAGAAGGCGCGCCCGGTGCTCGCGAGCTACGACCAGATCAGCCAGGCCATGGGCAAGGCGATCGTCTCCGTGTTGCTAGGTGAATCCGAGTCGCAGGCAGCCCTGGACGACGCCGCGAACGAGGTCAACGGGATCCTGGCGGTGCCGCAGTAGTCGCGTCGGCAGGGAGGGCGCCGATGGGTCGGTTCCGCCGCATCATGGGGTCCGATCACATCGCGGGGTGGGCGTTCATCCTGCCCTCGGTGGTGCTGATCCTGCTGTTCGGCCTGTTCCCCATCGTGTGGGGGTTCGTGCTCTCGCTGCAGAAGGCATCCCTGCTGAACCCGGTGCGACCCTTCATCGGGCTGGCCAACTACCAGGCGATCCCGAAGGATCCGCTGACCCGGAAGGCCGCGCTGAACACGGTCATCTACACGATGATGTTCGTGCCGAGTTCGATCGTGCTGGCGTTGTTCGTCGCGAGCGCGCTCAACCGGAAGATCCGCCTGATCCGCTTCTACCGGCTGGCTGTATTCATCCCCGTGGTGGCTTCGACGATCGCCACCGGGATCATGTTCCTGTGGCTGCTCGACAAGGAATTCGGCCTCGCGAACTGGGCGCTGGGCACGATCGGGCTCGGACCGTTCGGGTTCTTCGCCGATCCGTCACAAGCGCTCCCGTCATTGGTCCTGATGACCGTGTGGGGGTGGCTGGGCTTCGACACGATCGTGTACCTCGCCGCGCTCCAGGGCGTTCCGCAGGAGCTGGTCGAAGCAGCCGCGATGGACGGCGCCGGACGGTGGAGCACGTTCCGGCACGTGACGCTCCCGTTGTTGAGCCCGGCGACGTTGCTGCTGGTCGTGTGGTCGACGATCTCGGCGTTGCAGCTGTTCGACGAGGTGTACTTCGTCACGAAGGGCGGCCCGCTCGACTCCACCAGCGTCGTGGTCTACCGCGTGTTCCGGCTGGCGTTCACATCGGGTGTGCCGGCGGCAGGCTACGCCGCGGCGATCGCCTACGTGCTGTTCATCGTGATCCTGTTGTTCACGCTGGCCCAGTTCTGGCTGGGCAACAAGGTGGTGCACTACCAGGCATGAGCACGACCACCGTCGACCCGCACGCACTCCCCGGCGAGACCGGCATGGTGGAAGCTCGCCGCGGGCGGTGGCTCCCGTTCAGTCCGTGGCACCTGATCCTGATGCCGATGGCCCTGCTGATGCTGGTGCCTCTGGTGTGGATGGTCATCACCTCGCTGGAGACCCTGGCGCAGACCCGAAGGTTCCCGCCGGTGCTGTGGCCCGGCCAGTTGCAGTTCCAGAACTACCCGGACGCACTGGGAGCGGCACCGTTCCCGCGATGGTTCTGGAACACGGCGGTCGTGACCATCACGGTGGTCGCGTCCAACCTGCTGCTGTGTTCGTTGGCGGCCTATGCGTTCGCGCGCATGCACTTCCTCGGCAAGAAGGCGATCTACTTCCTGCTGCTGGCGACCCTGATGGTCCCGCTCCAGGTGGTGTTGGTGCCCACCTTCTTGATCGTGAAGCAGCTCGGGCTGATCAACCACCTGGGTGCACTGATCGTGCCCAACCTCGCCAACGTCTTCGGCATCTTCATGTTGACCCAGTTCTTCCGCACGCTGCCGATCGAACTCGAGGAAGCGGCGCGCATCGACGGCGCCTCTCGACTCAAGATCCTGTTCACGATCGTGTTGCCGCTCTCGGCGCCCGCCCTCGCCACGCTGGCGGTGATCCAGTTCATGTGGACATGGAACGACTTCCTGTGGCCGCTGGTGACGCTGTACAACGAACCCGCCTACACGCTGCAACTGGGGCTGCAGTCCTTCCAAGGCTCCCACCTCACCGAATGGAACCTACTGATGGCGGGCAACGTGATGAGCATGATCCCGATGCTCGTGCTGTTCATCGTCGCGCAGCGCTGGTTCATCCGAGGCATCGCGACCCAAGGCCTCAAGGGATGAGGAGCCTCGAAGGATGAGGAGCCTCGAAGGATGAAGGGGGAGTGACGCTGTGGGTTCGGTGACGTTCGACGGTGTCTCGAAGGTCTACCCCGGTGCGAAGGGGAGCCCGTCGACCGTGGCCGTCGACGACCTTTCCCTCGAGGTCGGAGACGGCGAGTTCCTGATCCTGGTCGGCCCCTCTGGGTGCGGCAAGTCCACGGCGTTGCGGATGGTGGCCGGCCTGGAGAAGATCAGTGCCGGCGAGATCCGCGTGGATGGTGAACGCATCAATGACGTGCCGCCGAGAGACCGTGACATCGCCATGGTGTTCCAGAACTATGCCCTGTACCCCCACATGACCGTTGCCAAGAACCTCGCGTTCGGCCTTCGGCAGCGCAAGACCCCGCGCGCTGAGGTCTCGGCCCGGGTCGCAGCCGTGAGCTCGACCCTGGGTCTGGACGAGTTGCTCTCGCGTCGACCCGGCCAGCTCAGCGGCGGACAGCGCCAGCGGGTCGCGATGGGGCGTGCCCTGGTGCGCGAGCCTCGCGCCTTCCTCATGGACGAACCGTTGTCCAACCTGGACGCCAAGCTCCGCGTGCAGATGCGTGCCGAGCTCAAGAAGCTCCACCATCGTCTGGGCACCACGACGATCTACGTCACGCACGATCAGGTCGAAGCCATGACCCTCGGTGAGCGGATCGCCGTCATGAACGCCGGGCTCCTGCAGCAGATCGGTGTGCCGCAGGACGTGTACGACCGTCCCGCCAACGTGTTCGTCGCCGGCTTCATCGGTTCCCCGCCGATGAACCTGCTCCGCGGCACCGTGAGCGGCACCACGGTGAGCGCGGGCGTGTTCTCGTTCGCCAGGCCCGGCCTGGCCGATGGCCCCATCACGATCGGGATCCGGCCCGAAACGTTCCGCCCGACCACGGAGGCCGGAACGGTCGGGCCCAGCATCGATCTGCAGGTCGATGTCGTCGAACCCCTGGGCGACGAGGTCTTGGTCCACGGCACCCTCGACGCACGCGCTGCTCAGAGCGGGGCCGAAGCAGAAGACGCCGTGCTGCTGGCCGAGACCAGCACGCGCGCGCCCGTGACCGTTCGACTCGCACCCGACAGTCGCCCCGCACCCGGCGATCGGATGCCGCTCACGGCCGACCCCATGGCAGTGCACCTGTTCGACGCGTCCTCGGGCGACGCGATCCGGTGACCGAGCGGCGGATCATCGCGGCTCTCGCGATCGCATGCCTCGTTCTCTTGGGCATGCTGGCCTGGGTGTCGGTCGAGCGCCTCACAGACGCGCCAGACCAGACCGATCTCGAGTTCTGGGTCTCGACGACGGGCGACGACGGCGCCGACGGATCACGCTCGGCGCCATGGGCGACCCTCCAGCACGCCGCCGACACGGCGACACCCGGCGTCACCGTGTACGTCGAGGAAGGAACCTACGCGCAGCGGTTCGAGGTCATGACGTCGGGGCGACCGGGCATGCCGATCACCTTCACCACTGCACCCGAGGCTCACGTCGTCCTGGATGGCACCACGTTGGAGGTCCCGGCGGACCAGTCGGCCATGGTCACGATCGACGGCCAGCACGACGTGGCGATAGAAGGATTCGATATCACCGGGTACGCGAGCGATGTGTCCGGGCACGTTCCGGTGGGCATCTTCATCACGGGCGCATCGGACACCATCACGATCCGCGGCAACCACGTGCACGACATGGGGACGACCTTCCAGGGTCGCAGTGGCGGTGACGCACACGGCATCGCGGTCTACGGCACCGACGCGGACCACCCGATCGAGGACATCACGATCCTGGGGAACGAATTGGACCATCTGACCCTGGGCTCCTCCGAGGCATTGGTGGTGAACGGGAACGTTCGGGACTTCCTGATCGAAGGCAACCGCGTCCACGACACCAACAACATCGGGATCGACGTGATCGGCTTCGAGGGCGTCGCGCCCGATCCCACCGTGGACCAGGCCCGTGATGGCATCGTCCGCGGCAACGAGATCTGGAACATCGACAGCTTCGGCAACCCCGCGTACGGGAACTCGCGCAGCGCCGACGGCGTGTACGTCGATGGAGGCCGTGACGTGCTGATCGAAGCCAACGTGATCCGAAACGTGAACATCGGCATCGAACTCGCGAGCGAACACGCCGGGCGTGCCACCAGATCGATCGTGGCTCGTAACAACGTGGTGGTGGGCTCCACGACGATCGGCATCGCGATCGGTGGTTACGACCGCCGCCGGGGCAGCACCGAATCCTGTCAGATCCTGCACAACACGGTGGTCGACACGCAAGGCCCGTCGTTGCTGGTGCAGTTCGACACCCGTGACAACGTCATCGCGAACAACATCATCGTGGTCGGACCTGATCCGATCTTCGTCGAGAACCCCTACGTCGAGAACGACGACAACGTGCTCGACCACAACCTGTACTTCGCGCCCGGCGGTTCCAGCCGAGGGGCATGGCAGTGGAAGGACGAGGACTTCACCGACTTCGACGCTTGGCGGTCAGGCTCCGGCGTCGACGAGCACTCCTCGTTCGCCGACCCGCGGTTCGTCGATGCGGCATCCGGCGACTACCGCCTCCAGCCCTCGTCGCCGGCGGTGGATGCGGGCACGATCACGCCCTCTGCCGGGGAGTTGGACGCGGCGGGCGAGCCGCGACTGCAGGCCGGGTCCCCCGATCTCGGGGCGTACGAAGTCACGGCCCCTCCACCGTCACCGACCCCCCGGATCGAGGCCTCAACCGCGGTGGCCGACCTCGACTGGAGCGACGTCGAGAACGGGTGGGGACCACCCGAGATCGATCGCAGCAACGGGGAGAAGGCATCCGATGACGGGGGTCCCATCGTGATCGGTGGTGTGGCGTTCCCTCACGGCATCGGGGTACACGCGCCGGCCAGCATCACCCTGGCCCTGGACGGTCGCTGCACCCTCTTCCTCGCCGATGTGGGGGTGGACGACGAGGTGGACGGCCACGGGTCCGTCACGTTCGTCGTGCGCGGGGATGGTCAGATGCTGGCGACCAGCGGTGTGGTGCGTGGGGGCCAGGCCCCGGTACCCATGTCGGCCGACGTCACCGGTGTCGACGGATTGATGTTGGGGGTGACCCCCGCGAGAGATGGCAACGGGTTCGACCATGCGGATTGGGCCAACGCGCGACTGAGCTGTGGTTAGTCGGCGGGAGCGGGCGTGACGGTCCCGTAGATGAACTCCTGGCCCGTGCTCTGGACCTGCGCGGACCACCCCAGTGTCGCCAGTTCATCCGCGATCCCGTCCGCCGTGTAGAACAGCTTGACGATCGTGTACTCGCGGCCGTCCTGCAGCGTGCGCAGATGGGCGAAGTCGGGTCCCTCCTCGGCCTGCACACCGGGGTTGGACGGCCGCTCGGCGGCGCCGTGCAGGTCGTCGGCGAAGAACACCCTTCCGCCCGGCTTCAGCAACGTCGCGAGATGGGCCCAGAACGGCGCGAACCGCTCCGGGGGGACGTGCGAGATGAAGAACGTGAAGACGATCTCGTCGAAACGGCTCCCATCCGGCGGGGTCCACTCGAACACGTCCGAGCAGACGTAGTTCACCGACGGGTCACCAACGCGATCCCGGTTGACATCCAGGACCGCCGGCGAGGCGTCCACCGCCGTCAATGACGTGGCGGTCGTGACGAGATGGCGAGTGAACAACCCGGTGCCGCAGGCCAGTTCCAGGACATCGCCTGTGGCCTGGAACGCATCGAGAGCACCTTCCAGCACCGCCGTCTCTTCGAACCAGCGCGCGTTGCCCTCGGGGCCGAGGTCATAGGGCCCACGACGGAACCACACGTCGTCGTACTCGGGCGCTCGAGCCTCGTAGTAGCGGGCTTGCTCCGCGAGGATGCGATCGACCCCATCGGCCATCCCGTATCCTCCCCGGTCATCGTGCGGTCACCGTGCGTTCATCGCACGTTCATCGCGACAGGATACCGGCTCGAACCACCGCAACATCTCAGGAGTGGCTTCGGTTCATAGCAGGCTGACCTGGGCCTGCGCGGCGAGCGAAGTCGCGCGCGACGGATCGAGCTTGCCCGCGCCCGGGAGCTCGGCGTTCGCCGTGGCCGCGCCGAGCGCTAAGCGGAGCGCGTCGTCCCACCCACGATCTTGATCCAACGCGGTGACCAGACCGGCGAGGAACGCGTCGCCGCTACCGACGGGATATCGGCCACGCACGTACAGGACGCCTTCATAAAGGGCACCGTCCGGGGCCGCCAGCACGACGCCGTCCGCACCTCGCGTCACCACGCCGGCGTGACCATCGCCCCCCGCGAGCGCTCGGAGCTTCTGGGCGGCGGTCAGCGCTTCGTCGCGTCGTGACGTGGGGATGCCAAGCAGACCACCTGCCTCGGCGGCGTTCACCTTCACGATCTCGGGGTGAGCGTCCAGGGCCAAACGAAGGCGCTCGTCCTCGGCATCGAGCGCAACACGGACGCCCGCCGTTCGGGCCTCCGCGACCAGGTCTCGGTAGCCGTCGTCGGGCGCGCCCTGCGGCATCGACCCGCTGATCGTCAGCCAGCCGCCCGGCGTCCATGATGTCGCGGCGGCGTGCACGAGTTCGGTCCATGCCGTGGACGGCACCTCGGACCCGTGCTCATAGAACTCGGTCAGGCCTCGCGTCTCGCGGTCGGCGACAGACAAGGACGAGCGGTTCTCGCCGTGCGTCCAGACGGGCACCGTGGCGACACCTTCAGCGTCGAGCTGTTCGGCGAGCCACCGCCCCGTGTGACCCCGCAGGAGCGCCACCGCGGTGATCTCGGCGCCGAGCGCCTCAGCGGCGCGCGCCAGGTTCAGTCCCTTGCCCCCCGCCGTCTGGACGAACCCCAGAGGGCGATGGATGTCGCCTCGCACCAGCCGTTCGATCTCGAAGAGCTTGTCGATCGAGGGGTTGGCGGCAAGCGCGACGATCACGCGGCGGTCCCCCGTTCGATCGCTTCCAGCGCTTCGGCGAGCGTGGGCTGGCCCTCGG
>DATDJD010000280.1:0-2212 GCA_036520695.1 Actinomycetota bacterium | reverse complement strand
CCCGGTGGAGCAACGGTCATGGCGCTCGGCCCCGACGATCGGGTCACGGTCACCGATGTCGACGGTGGTCAGGCGGCAGAGCTCACCGCGCTCGCGCCCGATGGCACCGAGGTTCCCGAGGCGATCGGGATCACCGCGGACACGCCCGCGACGGTGCTGCGGGCGCTCGTGGCATCGGTCGCACGAGGTGCATCCGACGTCATCGCTGACCTCGCCGGTCGCGGGCTCGACCCGACCCGCGCGATGGCGGCGCGACTGTTCGAAGGGTTCGGTCCCGCCGGTGCCAAGACGACGCTGGTCGCCGGCCGCGATCTGGTGCTGATCGTGGCCGCCCCTGCCGGGCGTCTGCTCGATGGCGCTCCCCCGCCCTCCGACCTGCTCGTCGAGGTGCGTCGAACCACCGCGCGTACCCACGAGGAGATGGAACTCCCCGCGCCTCTGGCCGACGCTCGATTGGACTTCCGGGTCGACAGGTCCACCGCGCGTTCCTACGAAGTGAAAGCCGGTGAGTACATCCAGATCATCGATGTCGAAGGCCGGCAGTGCTCAGACTTCCTGGCGTTCCATCGTCACAAGCTGGATGAGGGTGTGGAGCGGGGGCTCGACGCCACGGTGACCCGCACGCTGATGGGTCAGGCCTACCCCACCCCGGGACTCACGGGCAAGTTCTATGACGCCGACATGGACCCTTTGGTCGAAGTGGTGCGCGACACGGTTGGGCGGCACGACACGTTCGCGCTGGCCTGCAACTCGAAGTACTACGAGGACATGGGGTACTTCGGACACATCAACTGCACCGACAACTTCAACGTGCAGATCGCCCCCTACGCGATCGCGGCTCGCAAGGGTTGGCCTGCGCTCAACCTGTTCTTCAACACCGGGTTCTCCGCGGACAACATCCTGGTCAGCGACGAACCCTGGTCGCGCCCGGGCGACTACGTGCTGATGCGCGCTATGACCGACCTGGTCTGCGCCTCCTCGGCGTGCCCCGACGACGTTGACCCTGCCAACGCCTGGGATCCCACGGACGTACACGTCCGGGTGTACAGCGCCGAGCACAGCTTCTCGACGGCGATCGCCCGCCGGGTGACGCCGGAGTCCGACGCCGTGCTCACCGAGAGCACCGGCTTCGGGCCGTGCTGGGCACCCTTGACCCGCAACGTCGTGGAGTACGCCGGGTACTGGCTGCCCAGCCACTTCAACGACGAAGGTGCGGTCGCCGAGTACTGGGCGTGTCGCGAGCAAGCGGCGGTCATGGACCTGTCGCCCTTGCGGAAGTTCGAGGTGCTGGGACCCGACGCGGAGGCACTCACCCAAGCCACGATCACCCGCGACGCGCGGCGGCTGTCGACGGGTCAGGTCGTCTACACGGCCATGTGCAACGACCAGGGCGGCATGGTCGACGAGTGCACCGTGTTCCGGCTGGGCCAGGACAACTTCAGGTTCGTGGTGGGCCACGACGGTGTCGGCATCTGGCTGCGGGAACAAGCTGAGCGACTGGGACTCGCGAAGGTCCACGTGAAAGCCTCGATCGATCAACTGCACAACATCGCGGTACAGGGGCCGAACAGTCGAGAGATCCTCCGGCGATTCGTGTGGACACCCGCGACCCAGCCGTCGATCGACGAACTCGGGTGGTTCCGGTTCCTGGTGGGTCGCGTCGGCGAAGCACAGGGCGTGCCGATCGTGGTGTCGAGGACGGGATACACGGGCGAGCTGGGCTTCGAGATCTTCTGCCACCCAAGCGATGCCGTCACCGTCTGGGATTCGGTCTGGGAAGCCGGTCGCGACCAGGGTCTCGCCCCGGTGGGCCTGGATGCCCTCGACATCCTGCGGATCGAATCCGGCCTGATCGCGGCCGGCAATGAGTACGACGACCAGATCGATCCGTTCGAAGCCGGCATCGGCTTCACCGTGGACCTTCGGGGCGATGAAGACTTCGTCGGCCGTGCCGCACTCACCGAGCGCCAGGCCCATCCGCAACGGATGCTCGTGGGGTTACGGCTCGAAGGCAACGAGGCCGCCGAGCACGGCGACCCGGTGTACGTGGGTCGCCAACAGGTCGGCGTGGTCACCAGCGGGACGCGTTCCCCGATCCTGCGCGAAACGATCGCGATGGCGAGGGTCTCGGTCCAACATGCCGAGCTTGGCACGGCGTTGGAGATCGGCAAGCTCGACGGGATGCAGAAGCGCATCGCCGCTGCAGTGGTGC
>DATDJD010000279.1:0-2858 GCA_036520695.1 Actinomycetota bacterium | reverse complement strand
CGAGGTCGATCCCCCGAAGGACCTCCAGTTCACCGAAGGACTTGTGGAGCCCGTTCACCCGCAACGCCTCGGTCACGCGACCCCGCCCCCTTGCCGAAGACGTTGATCACGCTTGATCAGCCAGTCGACGAACAGCACTTGGGGGATCGTGATCGTGACGTAGACCAGAGCCAACGACACGTACGGCGTGAAGTTGAAGTAGGACGCCGACGCGATCTGGGCTTGGCGCAGTCCTTCGGTCACGCCGATTATCCCGATCAGGGCCGAGTCCTTCTGCAGTCCGATGAAATCGTTCAACAGGGGCGGCAGGACGCGGCGGATCGCTTGCGGCAGCACCACGAAGCGCATGGCTTGGGAGCGCTTCAGTCCGAGTGAACGCGCGGCTGCGCTCTGGCTGGGATGCACCGATTCGATGCCTGCCTTGTAGACCTCCGCCACGTACGCCGTGTAGACGAGGGTCAACGCGATGACGGCCCAGAGCAGGTCGCTGTTGGGTACACCCTGCAGTTCCAGGGCCGGCATCCCGAACCCCAGGATGAGGATCACGAGGATCGTCGGGACTCCTCTGAACAGGATGGAATAGGAAACGGCCAGCACCCTGATCGGCGCGAACACCGCGCCGGGGAGGCCACGCATCACGGCAAGGAGCAACGCGAAGACCAAGACCAACGCCTCGGCCATCAAGAAGATCTTGACGTTCACGACGAAGCCGTCCAGGACCTCGGGCAAGGAATCGACGAAGATCACTCGATTGAAGAACAGGTCCCTGACCCCGCCGGGACTCGACCAACCAGGCGAGTTGACCACCACGACAGCGACGATCGCGAAGAAGACGACCGTGCTGAGGACCGCCACCCACACGCTTCGGGTCCCGTCGGCGTTCCCGGTGATGCGCGAACCGCGGCTCCCCTTGAGCGGATCGGGCTCGGGTTCGATCACCGGGAGCTGATGAGGGCCTGCGTCGGACACGGGAGAGACCCCGTCTTCCCTATGTCGTCCCGGTGGCGATCAGGAGAAGACCGGCACGTCGACGTCGGCGGAGAGCCACTGGTCCTGCAGCGCCTGCAGGGTGCCGTCCTCCCTCAGTTCCTGGATCCCGAGGTTCACGCAATCGACGAGATCGTTGCCCTTCTCGAAGGTGACCCCGAAGTACTCCTGCGTGCCACCGACCGGCGGGAACTGTCCCACCACCACGTCGGCGATGCCGTAGAACGCCGTCGGGTAATCCACCACGACGCCATCCAGCTGACCGTTCTTCAGATCCTTGAGCGCGAGGTCCAGGTCGTTGTAGGTGGCCGGTTCCTCGGTCGGTTGGACCAGTTCCTCTATCGCCTGCAGGCTGGTGGTGCCGATCGGCGCACCCAGCTTCAGATCCTGGAGCTCAGCCAAGGTCGTGGCACCGATCGCGGGTGAACCTTCGTTCGCGACGAGCGCCTGATTGACGTCGAAGTACCCGTCGCTGAAGTCCACCGCGCCGGCGCGCTTGTCCGAGTAGGAGATCTGCTGCATCGCGAAGTCGAAGTCACGCGGGCCGGGAGCGAACGACTTATCGAACGGCACCCCGAGCCACTCGACCTGATCGGCCTCGAAGCCCATCTGCTCGGCAAGCGCGTAGGCGAACGCGCCCTCATAGCCCTCGCCGGTGTGGGGGTCACCCGTGAACGAACTGGACTTCCACTCGGAGTCGGGGACGCTCTTGCCACCGAACCATGGAGCGTACGCCGGGTTACCGGTGGCGATCGTCAGCGTGCCGTCCTGCACCAGGGTTGCGTCGGCCGACTGCGCGCATTCCTCGGCCGTCGCCGGCGCCGCGCCGGTGGTCCCGGAGGCAGCGGGCGTCTCCTCCTCGGGTGCACAGGCCGCGCCGAACATCGCCAGCACCGCCAAACCGGCCAAGACCTTCCGCATCGCCAGAACCCCCTCGTTGCCATCGTTCGCGTGGTGAGTCGTGTGGTGTCGGACGAGGTGGATCGCCGCCCTCGCCAAGGTTCGGAGCCTAGCAGAGAGCCTCTCGCCAGGGTGTTCGCGATCGGGCGCAGCCCGGCTACTTCCTCGGTTCCCAGCTGAAGTACCGAGCCGCAAGCACCAGCCCGGCGACTCCCCACACGGCGACGATCGCGAGGTCCGCCCAGTCGAAGGGGAACGCCCGCACCGGCCCACCCGGAGTCGACACGGTGGCGTTGCCGAGGAATGCGCTCGACATCGCCTCGAAGAAGTGCCGCACCGGGAACACGTTGCTGATCACCTTGATCCAGCCCGGTGCATCGTCGCCGATCGGGATGAAGATGCCCGACAGGAAGAGCAGCGGAAGGATCGATGCGTTCACGATGGGTGGAGCCGCATCGGCGTTCGGGATCACTGCGGTCAGGGCCAGCGCGAGCGCCGCGAAGCTCAGCCCACCGACGACCAGGGTCAGGAGCAACTGAGCCAACGGGATACCGGTCGGCACCCCGGCGTCATAGAACAGCGCCCCGAACGCGATCGTGATGCCGACCAGGACGAACGCGATCGCCATGGCATGCAGAACCCGGGCCGACAGGTATGCCCACGCCGGCAGTGGGGTGCCCCGGGTTCGCTTCAGGATCCCTTGGTCGCGCTGGAACGTGACGCTGATCGCGATGTTCGTGTAGCACGCCGTGATCACGCCGAATGCCGCCTCGGCCATCACGTAGTAGGTGGCCAATTCGATGTCGAGACGCTGCAGCGCGATCTGGCCGTCGCTCAAGAGCGACGTGAAGATGACCAGGAACATCAGCGGGAAGGCGAAGGTGAAGAAGGCCGAGGCCGGGTTCCGCCAGAAGGCCTTGTTGGTGTACCGGACCTGCGTGAACATCATCGCGGTATCACGCATCGGGATC
>DATDJD010000278.1:0-3025 GCA_036520695.1 Actinomycetota bacterium | reverse complement strand
GAGCGGCTCGCTGTCGGCCGACCCGGACAGGTAGCGCACCGTGACGAAGTCGTCGACGGTATCGGCGAACGTCACGGCGATGCTCGCGAGGATGGCCGGATACAGGAGTGGCAGCAGGGCGCGCCGGATCGACTGGGTCGGGGTTGCCCCCAGGTCCATCGCTGCCTCTTCGAACTCGGGGCCGATCGTGAGCAGCCTCGCGCGCACGATGATGACGGCGTAGGACAGCTGGAACGTCACGAGGCCGAGGAGCTGGGCGGTCGTCCCGAGCGGCACCAGGTTCTTGATGACCAAGGTGAACAGCAGGAACAATGACGTGCCCAGGATGATCTCGGGCACCACGAACGACAGGAGCATCGTGAAGTTGGCACCTCGTGCCGGCCGTCCGTGCCATCGGTCGATCCCGATCGCGAACAGCGTGCCCATCGGCACGGCCACCAGGGTGGTGATGATCGACAGCTTGAACGTCTGCAGCATCGCAGCCCGCAGGGCGGGGTCGTGCAGCAACGAGCCGAACGGGTCGCTAACCCACCATCGCAGGGAGAAGCCCTGCCACGCGCTTCGCGATCGGCCCGCGTTGAACGAGAAGATCACGGCGATCACGACGGGCAGGAGGGACCACAGCAGGTAGATGACCGTGACGCCCTGCAGGATCCGTGGTTTCCGCCAGGGGTCGCGGAACCAGCTCCGGCGACCGGCGCTGTGCCCTGTGGTCGCGCCGAGCACGGTCGCGTCGATCTCGCTCATCGTGCCTCGGCCGCCCTTCTGGTCTCGCGGAGGTAATAGAGCATCGGCACGATCACGATCACCATCAGGATCAACACGAGCGACCCCGCTTCCGGACCTCGACCGGCTTCTGTCACAGCACTGTCGATCAGGTTGCCGAACATCGAGGTGTTGGTGCTGCCCAGCAGGTTGTTCGTGTAGTAGTCACCGAACATCGGGAGCGACACGATGACCAACCCCGCCAAGATCGCCGATCTGGATAGTGGCAGCGTCACCCGACGGAACGTCTGGAATGAGTTGCCCCCGAGGTCCCGGCCCGCTTCGAGCAGGCTCTGGTTGATGCGGTCGAGCGAGCCGAACAAGGGCAGGATCATGAACGGGATGTAGCCGTACACCAACCCCATGATCACCGTGATCGGTTTGCCGGCGAGCCAGTTGACCGGCTCTCCGACGATGCCGAGGGCGGTGATGATGTCGTTCACGAACCCATCGGTCTGCAACAGGCTCTGCCACGCATAGATCCGCATCAGGTAGCTGATCCAGAACGGGGACACCAGCAGGATCAAGACCAAGATCCGGTACTTCCCTGCGAAGCGCGCCGCGTAGTACGCCACGGCGTACCCCACGACCAGACAGATCACGCTGGCGGTGAACACGAACACGAACGTTCGGATCAGCGGTGCCTGGTAGATCGCATCAGCGCCGTAGAACTTGTGCAGTGTGTCGCCGAAGGTCGAGAAGCTCCACCACCACGGTTGATAGACCGGGAGCGGCTGTCGGAAGACCGGATCCACGGTGCCGAAGGCCACGGCGAGCACGGTGTAGAACGGCAACAGGAAGAGCAGCACGAGCCACACGACCCCAGGCACCGTGAACGACTTCCAGTAGTGCCGCGGATACCACGCCCCCCGGGATTCAGCCATCAGATTGTCAGCCTCCGGCTTGGATCTGGTTCCAGGCGTCCAGCCAGAGGTCCTCGACTTCGGCCGTGAGCTGACCTTGGACGTAACCCTTCTTGAACATGTCCTCGGTGATCACCGCCCTGCTTAGACCCTCTGGGACGACTCCATCGCTGATCAGTTGGTCGGGTTCGATCGTGGTGAAGGGTGGCTGGTAGCCCACGTAGTCCCGGAAGTTCTCGTACCCGTACTTGGAGTCGAGCATGAAGTTGATGAACTCGTGCGCGAGGCGCGGGTTCTGGGCTGTGCTCGGGATCGCGATCGTATCGTTGCCGATCAAGCCCACGTTGTCGTCGGGGTACCAATACCCCAGGACCTCAGGCCCGGTCCCCTTCGGCAGGTACCACTGGGCGCCGACCATGTCGCCGGACCATGCCTGGGCCACCGTGTACTCGCCCTCGGGCAACTTCGCATACGCGCCGTTGATCGTGAGCTTGCCCTGGAGATCGCTCAAGATCTCCAGGACCGCGTCGCGGGCCTTGTCGATGATGACGGGGTCGCCGGTGTTGGGGTCGAGGTCGCCGTTGCGGAGCATCGCCATCCCCAATGCGTCCCGATAGGAGTCGTAGTAGCTGACCTTGCCCGTGAACTCCGGGTTCCACAGGAGGTCGTAGCCTTCATCGCCCGCTTTGGAGTCTTCGACACGGTCTCGGCGGAACCCGACGCCGGTCGTGTAGATCACGTAGGGGACCGTGTACAACCACCCTTGGTCGTACCAGGGACCTGGGTCGGAGAAGGCCGGCCACACGACCTCGGTCATGTTGGGCAGGAGGTCGTGGTTGAGGGGCTGGATCGCCTTGGTCTGGGCCAGCCGGGTGATGTAATCGGTGGTCGGGAAGAAGACGTCCGGCTTGACTTGACCCGCGACGAGCTTCTGGATCCCCTCTTCCATGTTGTTGAACGTGGTGACCTCAAGCTTGACGTCGAACTTCTCCTCGAAGTCGGCGAGCGTTCCCTTGTACAAGTAGTCAGCCCAGTTGTAGACCTGCAGGGTGGCACCCGATTCGATCGGGGTGTCGGTGGGGATCGGCGCCACCCCGTTCATCGGCAATGTCACGGGGTCCCCGGGCTTCGCCACCTGCACTGGGGTGTCGTCGCCTCCACCGGTGGTGCCCGGTTTCGCGCAGGCCGCGAGCACGGCTGCAAGGCTGGGCACCGCGATAGCCGCACCGCCCGCCCGGTGCAGGAATTGCCGCCGTGACAGGTTCCGGCGTTCCATCGGATGTCCAGACATGGTTCCTCCTGCGCTCTCTCGGTCCTCGGCGGGTTCAGCCCGATGGCGGTGAGTACCATAGGCGAACCGTGCCATGCAAGTTTCGGCCCCGATACCTCGAACTACC
>DATDJD010000277.1:0-3222 GCA_036520695.1 Actinomycetota bacterium | reverse complement strand
CGTAGGACGCGAGGGCTCGACGGGCGAGCGGCTCGAGCAGCACCGCCCACTCATCGGTGGTTCGATCGTGACGCTTGCCCGTCACAGCACGACCGTGTCGCCTCGGTCGCCGGCGCGTGCCATCACCACGTTGGCGGCGGCAACGTCCTGCACGCCGAGGCCCGTGAGGTCGCAGACGGTGAGTTGCTGCGCGCTCGTGCGCCCTTCGTGCACCCCGGCGCAGATCGAACCGAGCTCGACCGCGCGATCGGCCTGCGCGGGCGCATGTTGCAGTTCACCGAGCGTGAGGCACTGGCTACGCGAATCCACCACCAGCACGTCTGCTCGCCGAAGGATCTCTGGATCCAGCTCGTGCTTGCCGATGCCGTCCGAACCGAGCGCGGTCACGTGAGCTCCGGGCGAGAGCATGGCAGCGGACACGAGTGGTTCACGCGACGCGGTGCACGTGATGACGACGTCGGCATCCTCGACCGCGTCGGCGACGGTGTCGCGCGGGGACACTACGCACGACTCCCCCAACCGCCCTTGGAGGTCGCCTGCGCATGAACGGGTGTGCTCCTCATCGCGACCCCAGACCCGCACCTGCGTGAACCCAGGTCGCACCAGGGCGAGCGCGTCGATCTGCTGGCGAGCCTGTCCCCCAGTTCCGATGACCGCGACGACGTCGACCCGTTCAGGCGCCAGGTGCCGGGCGGCGACACCGCCCGCTGCGCCCGTGCGCAGATCCGTGATGTACCCGCCGTCCAATAGGAACGCCGCGGGGGCCCCGTCCTTCGCGTCGAACACCATCACGAGCCCGTCGATCGCCGGCGGTTCGGCGGCGTAGAACCCGCTCGCGACCTTCACGGCGTAGTACGGCTCCCCGTGCAGATGCCCCGCCTTCACGTGGATCTCTCCCTGTGACTCGGGCACGTCGAGATGGATCACCGACGGCAGCTCGGCGGCGCCGGTCGAATACGAGGCGAACGCCCGCTCGCATGCGTCGATGCACGAGGCCATATCGAGCGCCGCTCGCACATCGCCTTCGCGGAGGATCCGGACGGAGCGGTTCATCGCCGGAGCCTATCCGGCTTCTTGGCCCGGCATCGACCTCGCGGCGGTGCTAGGTTCGCGGCACCCGTCCCCCAGGAGGCACCCGTGGACATCGACCTGTTCAGCATGGAGCGCTACCAGTCCCTCTACTGGCACCAGGTCGAGTACGACCTGTCCGAATCCGGCGTGCTGCCCATGACGATCCGGGAGTTGCTGGGTCCCGCTGCCGACGCAGAGGCGTTCCTCTACACGACCCTCGGCTACCCGCTGTCTGAGGGTTCCCACGAGACGCGGGCAAGCGTCGCCGAGTGGTACCCGGGCGCGACGACCGAGCACGTCACGATGGTCAACGGGGGCTCGGAAGCCAACTTCCTGTCGTTGTTCGCGCTGCTCGATCCTGGCGATCGGCTCGCGTTCATGGTGCCGAACTACATGCAGGGCGCCGGCCTGGGTCGCGCGTTCGGCAAGGGCACGGACACCTTCCGGTTGAAGCTCCGAGACGGACGATGGGCATTGGACCTCGAGGAGCTGGACGAAGCGGTGGGCAAGCGGACCAAGGTCATCATGGTCTGCAACCCGAACAACCCGACGGGCTCGGTGCTGACCGAGGACGAGATGGACGCCGTCGTGCGGATCGCCGATCGTCGCGGCGCATGGATCGTGGCGGACGAGATCTACCGTGGCGCCGAACTGGACAGCGACGCCACCACCTCGTCGTTCTGGGGGCGATACGAACGGGTGATCGTCACGAGCGGCTTGTCGAAGGCGTTCGCGATGCCAGGTCTTCGGGTGGGGTGGGCGGTGGCGCCGCCGGAGATGATCGAGCGCCTCTGGGAACGCCACGACTACACGACCCTCACGCCCAACATGGTGTCGGACCGGCTCGCGGCCCTCGCGATGATCCCCGACGTGCGGGAGGCGATCCTGTCACGCACCCGATCGATCATCCGCGCGAACTATCCCGCGCTGCAGTCGTGGCTCGAGAGCCACGCAGACGTGCTCGAGTGGGTTCGTCCCACCGCGGGTGCCATCGCGTACGCGAAGGTGCACCTACCGGGCAAGACGACGAAGCTCGTCGAACGGATCCGTCAGGAACAGAGCGTGTTGCTGGTGCCCGGCGAGATGTTCGGGTTGAAGAGGGGGATCC
This sequence comes from Actinomycetota bacterium, assembly GCA_036520695.1. GTDB lineage: Bacteria > Actinomycetota > UBA4738 > UBA4738 > HRBIN12 > JAOUEA01. The sequence continues at coordinate 1,043 of DATDJD010000277.1, read as the reverse complement.
GTTTCGGATTCGGCTACGACATCGAGCACACGTTGAAGGGCTTGTCGCGCGTCGACGATGTGCTCGCGCAGATGGCCGCCGGGGCGTGACCCTGCAGCGATGCGGCTGGGCGCCCGAGGGCGACCCTGCCTACCTCGCCTACCACGACGAGGAATGGGGCGTGCCGGTGCACGATGACGTGCGCCTGTTCGAGATGCTCACGCTCGAGGGCGCCCAGGCGGGTCTGAGCTGGTCCACGATCCTGCACAAGCGTGACGGCTACCGTCGCGCGTTCGCCGGGTTCGAACCTGCGAAGGTCGCTCGGTTCACGCCGTCGACGATCGAAGGTCTCCTGCAGGACCCCTCGATCGTGCGGAACCGGTTGAAGGTGGAGTCGACGATCGCCAACGCCGACGCCGTGCTTCAGGTCCAACGAACCGAAGGCTCGCTCCAGGGCTACCTGTGGAGATTCACGGGTGGCGCGCCGATCGCGAACCGCTGGCGTCGCCTCGACCAGGTCCCAGCCGAGACGGTCGAGTCGCGTGCCATGTCGAAGGATCTGAAGCGCCGAGGGTTCCGATTCGTAGGTCCCACCGTCTGCTACGCGTTCATGCAGGCGACCGGCATGGTGAATGACCACGTGGTCAGCTGCTTCCGCCACGACGAGGTGTGAACCGGTCCCTCAGACTCTCTTGACCTGTCGGCTACAAAGCCGTCGGTCAAGCGGCCCTACCTGTCTCCCGGGTTGCGTGTTAGACCGAGGGCATCGGGCATCAGATCGTCTCTCGGATGAAGGAGGGGCAATGAGGAAGTTGTTGGTGTGCCTCACGATGGTTTCGGTCGCGATCGGAGTGGTGACCGTTCCCGTTCACGCCGCGTCCAAGCTCAAGAGGGCGTTCAACAGCCTTCCTGCCCAGTTCCCTGGCAACGTGCCGAGTGTCGGTTTCGAGGCAACGCAGACAGACGCGTTCGGTGATCAGATCCGGCTCGCTCCAGGCGGAAAGAAGCTCAAGAAGGTTGTGGTCGCGATGAGCTCGTGGGCATGTGAGGAGGGAAGCTGGACC
>DATDJD010000276.1:0-3120 GCA_036520695.1 Actinomycetota bacterium | reverse complement strand
CCTTCGATCTCGGGCGGCGCCACGAGGTTGATCCCCGAACCGATCACGACATGCGCCACGGGGGCATCCGGCCCTGTGCCGCCCGCGGACTCGGCGAGGATGCCTCCCACCTTGCGACCGTCGACCAATAGGTCGTTGGGCCACTTGCATCGAACCTGGAGCCCGGTGAGGGCGCTCGAGGCCTCCGCCCACGCGGCGCCGGCCCACAGGGTGAGCACTCCGGCATCGTCGGCGGACAGCGCCGGACGAAGCACGACCGAGACCATGAGCGAATCACCGGGGTGGTCGAGCCAGGCGCGTCCGAGCCTTCCCCTGCCGTCTCGTTGATGGCCCGCAGCGACCAAGGTCCACTCCGGCGTCCCCGCTGCGGCCAGTTCCATCGCCGTCGCGTTCGTGGAGCCGGTAACCTCGTCCCATCGCACGGGAGCCGCGAGATCGGCCAGGTGCAGCGCCCGTTCGAGATCGACCGTGACCATCGTGCGTGTTGACTCCCTTCCTGAGGCCGGAGAGTATCGCGGACCAGTGAAGCACCCAGCCAAACAACGGGTCCTCGTCGCCAACCGCGGCGAGATCGCGGTGCGCATCATCCGCACCTGCAAGGAACTCGGCATCCCCAGCGTCGCGATCTATTCCGATGCCGACCGCGACGCGCTCCACGTGGAGATGGCCGATCAGGCGTTCCGCATCGGTCCCAGCGCCGCCTCGCAGTCCTACCTGTCGATCGAGGCCATCATGGACGCGGCCCGCCGATCGAAAGCCACACTGATCCACCCGGGGTACGGGTTCCTGTCCGAGCGTTCGCACTTCGTCGAAGCGGTCACCGAGGCCGGCATGACCTTCATCGGCCCGTCGGCCGAGGCGATCGAGATCATGGGTGACAAGGCGGCCGCGCGCCGCGCCGCCGATGCCGCCGGCATGCCCATCGTTCCGGGCACACAGGAGCCGGTCGACCTGCGGTCGGCGAAGCGCCAGGCCCAGCGCATCGGCTTCCCGCTCATCGTGAAGGCGGCGTTCGGGGGCGGCGGCAAGGGCATGCACCTGGTCCGCGACGCCGCACACCTGGAGGAATCGCTCAAGCGGGCGGCGCGCGAAGCGCAGTCCTACTTCGGGCGCCCCGAGGTGTTCCTGGAACGGTTCGTGGAACACGCGCACCACGTCGAGGCCCAGATCATCGCGGACGCGCACGGCAACGTCGTGTTCCTGGGCGAACGCGACTGCTCGGTACAGCGGCGCCACCAGAAGCTGATCGAGGAGACGCCCTCGTCGGTGGTCGACGACACGATCCGCACGAAGCTCGCCGACGCGTCGATCGCCCTGGCGAAGGAAGCCGGGTACGTCAACGCCGGCACGGTCGAGTGCATCGTCGACGAGGATGGGGACTTCTTCTTCCTGGAGATGAACACCCGGCTGCAGGTGGAACACACCGTCACCGAGATGGTGACCGGCATCGACATCGTCGCGCTCCAGATCGCGGTGGCGTTGGGCGAACGCCTCGATATCGACCCTCGTCCGTCCGGGCACGCGATCCAGTGCCGGATCAACGCCGAGGACCCGGGCCGCAACTTCCTGCCCGCACCGGGGCGCATCACCCGGTTCCGCGAACCCAGTGGCCCGTTCGTGCGACTGGATGCCGGCGTCACCGAGGGACGCGAGATCCCCGGTGACTACGACTCGATGTTCGCGAAACTGATCGTCTCGGGTGAAGATCGTGAACGTGCACGTCGCCGCATGATCCGGGCGTTGGACGAGTTCGTCGTCGAGGGCGTGCCCACCACGATCCCCGCCCACCGCTGGATCTTGGCCTCGAAAGCCTTCCGCGATGCCACGCACACCACCACCTGGGCCGAACGCGCGCTCGCCGAGGCGAGCCTGCCCGCCCAGGTGGAGCTGCAGCACCCCGCCGCTCCCCCGCACGAAGGGCGTCCCGCCGACATCCTGGTGGAGGTCGACGGTCTCCGCGTGCCGGTTCGCATCTACGACGAGCGACGAGATGTGGCGCCGAAAGCTCCTGAAGCCCATGACGTCCACGAGGGCGAGCACGTGCACGGCGAGATCGAGGCGCCGATGCAAGGCACGATCGTGAAGGTGCTCGTGGAGAAGGGTCAGCAGATCCGAGCCGGCGAGGTCGTGTGCATCCTGGAAGCGATGAAGATGGAGAACCACATCCCGTCCACCCGCGACGGAGAGGTCACCGACCTGCCGATCCGCGCGGGGCAAGTGGTAGAAACCGGTCAGACGCTCGCCGTCATCGACTGAACAAGGAAGTCGCTCATCGGCCCTGCGCGATCGGTGCCAGGAAGTCCCCCACGACCTCCAAGAACCGCGCGGGCTCCTCCACGAACGTCATGTGGCCGCTGTGCTCGCAGACCTCCAGTCGGGCGCCGGGGATCGAGGCGGCCATCGCCTCGGCGGCTTCCACGACGCACGTCCGGTCGTGCCGGCCCGCCAGGACGAGCGTCGGGGTATCGACCTGGCTCAGTCGATCTTCGACGTCGATCCCACCGTACGCGCTCGTGGCGAAATGCCGAAGGACGTCGGGTGAGAGCACCGAATCCGCGGTGCGGTCCTCGTACTCGGCGATCCTGGGATCGCGAGGGTCCGCGAAGTGGAACGGCCACTGGTCGTGATTCGACGCCGCGAACTCCTCGACGGTCCGGACATGGGCCTCCCGTGCCCACGACGCGGCGACCTGAGCCCGTAGGTCCGCGGGTTCGAACGCGGCGAGGTTCGCTTCGATGCGGTCGAGCCACCGCGACCCCGCGAGCCCTGACGCGACGATCGTGGCGGCGGTCATGCCGGGGTAGTCGACCGCGTTCTGCAGCGCCACGAAGGCCCCGTAGGAATGACCGAGCACGCCGTAGCGCGGCAGCCGCAGTGCGCGAGCGAGCATGATCACGTCCTGCGCGTGTCGTTCCAGCGTCCAGGTCCCTGGATCGGCGCGGGGCGAACGACCCTGCGCACGCTGGTCCACCAAGCACAGGCGGATCCCCCGGTCGATCAGAGGGTCGAGGTAGTCCGCGAACTCGTGGTGGTCCAAACCGGGACCACCGTGCAGGACCAGCAAGGGGAACCCGTCCTCGGGCCCCCGCTCGACGACCCAGAGCGAGGTGTCGTCGATCG
>DATDJD010000275.1:0-2382 GCA_036520695.1 Actinomycetota bacterium | reverse complement strand
GCCGGTGACGGACGGGATGCCGGTGATGCCTCCGCGGTCATCCATCACGAACTCGCCGTCAGCCTGGAACCGCACCAGGAGGGACGTTGATCCAAGGTCGTCGATGGTGAGCCAGATGCCCGCCAGTTCCCGAGTTGTCGGGGCTGGTCCATCCGAAGGGAGCGTATCGCTGACCCCGGGACCGAAGATCGCGTCGGTCGCGGCAGTAGCTGGAGAGACCCGGACCATCGTCCACTCCGTTCCCAGCGGCGTTCGGCACGCGCCGGTCCCTTCCTCCGTGTACACAGCACGCATCAGACCTGTTTCGGGGATGCTCGCCTGCCACGCCCATCCGTCGCCCACGCATCGACCCGCTCCCACGCCCGTGAAGGCGATCTCGTCGTCGGTGACGGTGAACGTTCCGGACGCGAGCGGGTCGACCGACAACGTTCCTCGGTCGTCGAGGCTGAAGGTGCCGTCGGGCCGGAAACTCACGAGCATGCCCGACGACGCTGGGTCGCCGACCTGCAGCCAGATCCCGTTGAGTGCGATCGCGGTGGGAAGCTCTCCCTGCGGTACGGCCTCGACGTGCGTGGGATCGTTGAGCGGTTGTGGCGACGGACGGTCGTGGGCCGTCAGTGCCACCACCACCGTCGTGGTGGCGATCGCTGCCGCCACGACGATCGCGCCGACCTTGCGTCGGCGTCCGCCGCGCCGCTGCCGATGCTCCTGGTCCTTCCATGAATCCTGGTCAGGTTCGATCTGCTTCGTCGACATCTCGAAGACCTCCTTCAGCTCAGCCATGTGGGCCTCCTGCGGTTCGGAGTGCGGCCCTGCCCTGGGAGGCGAGTGCTCGCACGGTGGAAGGCCTGATCCGCATGATGCGAGCGGCGTCTTCCGAGCCATATCCGTACAGGTCGAGCAGAACCAGGGCGGCCCGTTGACGGGGAGCCAGGGAGCGGAGCATCCGGCGGACGTCCTCCCGCAGGTCGACCTCGTCGAACGGGTCGTAGGTCGTGTCGATCACCACCAGCCTTCGTGTGGCACGACGTGCGGCTCGAGCTCGCATCCGAGATCCGTTGAGCGCGACTCGGAAGAGGTAGCCGGTGGGATCATCGATCCGATCGATCGTGTCCCACCGTTCCCACAACCTCAGGAAGGCCTCCTGCATCAGCTCCTGAGCATCGGCCCGGTTCCCCGTCACGAAGTACAAGGCCTTGAACAGTCTCCGGTGCTCCTCGGCGAAGAACATCGTGAAGTCGGGCGGCGCTGCTGCCTCGCCGGGGACTCGAACGACGTCGCCCTCTGCCTGCATCACCCTCCTGGATGCCACCGAGGACGGTAGCGCTTAGCCCGGTGCAGGGTTCGAGGACGACGACCTCCTTTGAGCCCCTGCGATCGAGGCCGAACTCGGTGCCATGATGTGGTGTGATCGCTTCCGCTCCGGTGATCGGTCGGCGCTTCGAACGTGAACGCATCGACGCGTTCGTTTCGGCATCGACCTCGGACGCTCGCGCGCTGATACTTCGTGGAGAGCCCGGGATCGGGAAGACGACCCTCTGGCGATATGCCGTCTCGCGAGCACATGAGGAGCGGCTTCGGGTCCTGGCTACCCGGCCGGCCGAGGAGGAGATGCCGCTGTCGGGCGTCGGCCTCGTTGACCTCTTCGAAGAGACCGATCTCGATCCGGACGCGTTGGCCCTCGGAGAACCTTTCGTGACCGGGCGGGTGGTGCTCGACGGGATCCGCAGCATCGCGAGGGCCGGCCCCGTCGTCCTGGCGATCGACGATCTGCAGTGGCTCGATCCCGTCTCCGCACGGGCATTGCGCTACGCGTTCCGACGACTCAAGGATGACCCCGTCACCGTATTGGGAGCCATCCGGGCCGACCCGATCGAGCCGGACCCTCTCGCACTGGCTCGGATCCTGCCGGCTCATCGGCTCGGGACGCTGGAGGTCCATCCCCTCGGTCTCGAAGACATCCGCCATGTGATCGGGGGCTCGATCTCGAGACCGCTGCTGCGGCGGATCTACGACGCCTCTGGGGGTAACCCGCTGTACGCGGTGGAGATGGCCAGGAACCTCGAATCGATGGATCGAACAGGTATCTCCATCGACACCCTCCCGCTCCCCGATTCGCTCCAGACCGTGATCGGCGATCGCGTCAGCTCGCAGAGCGATGAGCTGTTCGTCTTGCTTGAAACGATGTCGGTCGTGGGCCGAACCACGGTCATGAGGATCCGCGAGATGCTCGCTCCCGCCGATGTCGACCCGATGCTGATCGACGGGCAGCGCGAGGGGCTCGTCGTCGTCGGCGACGATCTCTCGGTTCGCTTCTCCCATCCGTTGATCGCGTCGGCTGTCTACGACCGCATCGATCCGATCAGGCGTCGGGAGCTACAC
>DATDJD010000274.1:0-5818 GCA_036520695.1 Actinomycetota bacterium | reverse complement strand
AGTCTCGCTGTCCTGGCGCGAACCCCACACCGAACGTCTCGATGGACCTTGACGAGATGCCGCGCCCCTGTACGTACTCGCGTGCGTCGCCAGCTTCCTTCCCCTCGGCGAGCATGCTGCAGAACTGCTCGGCGGCTTGTTCGTTCGCCCTGTAGAGCGCCGCCTTGCGAGCGGCGACACGACGGGCTTCGGGCGAGTCGCCCTCGTACCGCAGGGACACACCGGCCTGCTGCGCGAGACGTTCGACGGCTTCGACGTAGCTGAGGTGCTCCAGCTCGCGGATGAACCTGATGGCATCGCCACCGGCGCCGCAGCCATGGCAGTAATAGAGCTGTTTGGACGGTGAGATGCCGAACGATGGTGTCTTCTCCTGGTGGAAGGGACACAGACCCACCATGCGATCGGCGCCGGCCTTCTTGAGCGTGAGGTACTGCGAGACGAGCTGCACCAGGTCGGTGCGGTCCTTGACCGCTTGCACGTCGTCGTCGCGGATGCGTCCTGCCACGGGCTTCCCCAGCTTCCTCGGTCTACGTCTCCAGATCGGGATCGGACGGCCAGGCGCCGTCGGAGTCCTCGAGCCACCCCCGGGGAAGGAAGAGCCGTTCGTACGTTCGGAGCGCGAACCGGTCGGTCATGCCCGAGATGTAATCGGCCACCCGCACCGAGAGCTCGTCCGGCATCCGATGGTACTCCGGCGGCAGCTGGTCGGGATGGGCCATGAAGTGGCGGTACAGATCGCGGATGAGCGCGACAGCCTTCTCCTGCTCGGCCTGGGCACCTTCGCGCAGGTACACCTCGGCGAACATGAAGTCGCGGAGTCGATCCATGGCATCGAAGACGGGGGCCGACAGGCCCACACGATCGGCATCCTCGCTGGTTGTGATGAGATCGCTCACCAGGGTGTCGATGCGGTCCGAGTGCGTGTTGCCCAAGACCGCGACCGACGTGGCCGGCAACTCACGCAGGTCCAGCACGCCTGCGCGCACCGCGTCGTCGATGTCGTGGTTGATGTAGGCGATGCGGTCGGCGAACCGCACCACTTGCGCTTCCAAGGTGGATGGCTCGGGCATGGACCACGGATGGTGCACGATGCCGTCGCGCACTTCCCACGTGAGGTTGAGACCTCGTCCCTCGTTCTCGAGGTGTTCGACGATGCGCAGGCTCTGCTCGTTGTGACGGAACGGCTGCTCCAGGAACGGCGTGAGCGCCTGCTCGCCCAGGTGACCGAAGGGGGTATGGCCCAGGTCGTGACCGAGCGCGATGGCCTCGGTGAGGTCTTCGTTGAGGCGCAGGGCACGGGCGCAGGTACGCGCGATCTGCGACACATCGAGCGTATGGGTCAGCCGCACCCGGTAGTGGTCGCCCTTGGGCGCCATGAACACCTGGGTCTTGTGCTTGAGCCGGCGGAACGCCTTGGAATGCACGATGCGATCGCGATCGCGCTGGAACACGGTGCGGATGTCGTCGGGGGGCTCGGGACGCTCGCGCCCCTTGGACGCATCGGCGAAGACGGCCCGCTCGCTCAGGATCTGGTGCTCGATCTGTTCGCTGCGCTCGCGAGGCGTGGGGCGGGAGCCGGGGGGCGTTGAGCGGGGAGCGTTCACGGCCCCATGGTAGCGGTGCACACGGACAGGCCGAAGAGACCGCTCGTCCGTAGTACCGCCATGGAGAAGAGGAAATGGGTCGCGGTGCTGGTGTTCGGCGCGGTCGTGTTCGCGGCATGCGGGAGCGGTGACGGTGGCGCGGCCGATGATGGCGGGGATGGTTCCGCGGCTGCGTCCTCCTCGCCATCGGCGTCGTCCGCGTCGCCCTCCGATGGCGGGCGATACGGCTACGACTACGGGTCCGGTGGCAACGGGGGCGGGAATGGCGGTGGTTCAGGCAACTCGACCGATGCCGGGACGGCCGACGTCACCGCGGAAGCCACGAACTTCGAGTTCACCCCGTCGACGATCCAGGTCACCCGTGGGGACGTGCTCGCCATCGACAACACCGAAGCAACGACCCCGCACACGTTCACCGTGGCAGACGAGAACATCGACCTGATGCTGGACGCAGATTCGTCAACTACCTTGACCATCGATCTGCCGGCGGGGAGCTACCCGTTCGAGTGCCGGTTCCATGGTTCTTCGGGTATGTCGGGCACCTTGGTGGTGGGCTGAGGCGTCCGCGGCGTTCCCGCAGGGTTCATCCCCCCAGGATCCGGTAGGCCAGGTAGGCGAACGTCTCCCGGATGTAACCGGGCACGCGCGTCCCCTCGGTCTTCGCCGCCGACGTCCAGGTCGCCGACGGGTACCCGGTGAACCCCAGGTCGGACGCCATGGCTTGGATACGCGCGTTGTGCCACGGGTCGGAGACCAGGAATGCGGTGTTCAAGCGCCGCTCGCGCATCTGACGCGCGGCGGCCTGCAGGCTCTCGTACGTCGAGTGGCCCACGGGAACGGCGGTGACCGCTGTTTCGGGCACACCCTGCTCGATGAGGTAGGCGCGGCCTGCTTCGGCTTCGGTGGTGCGATCGCCCGGTTGGTTGCTGCCCAGCACCATCACCATGGCGGCTCGGTCCTGCCCGTAGAGCAACGCCGCGTGATCCAGCCGGCCCTTGAACACCGGCGAGGGGGTGCCGTCGTACTGCGCCGCCCCCAGCACGATGATGGCGTCGGCTTGTTCGACGTCGGCTGCGCCGTCGCGATGAGCCGAGCGCCACACCGTGATGGCGCTGAACGCCACCGCGGCGAACGATGCCAGGAGGAGGAGCGAGACGACGCTGAGGAGCGGATGCCTGCGGATGAGGCTCACCCAGCCAGCGTATCGCGCCCATCATGATGGAAGGGGTCGCCACGCGGCGCAGCAGTCGAGGCCGGGACCATGTGTGAGCGCGTGGGCGTTGCCGCCGTCGGTGCGGATCACCCAGACGTCGCCTACGAAACAGTCGCTTCCTGGTTCGTCGCATCGGCCCCGGGTGAAGACCACCGACATCCCGTCCGGGCTGAACGAAGGGACGAGATCGACACAATCGGCGTCGGGACACGCCGTGAGCAACTGGGGATCCGTTCCATCGAACGCCACGAGATAGATGCCTTGGTGCTCACCCTGCTCGGAGCCGGTGACCTCGACGGCCAGTGAGGCGCCGTCCGGCGACCACGTCACCGCTTCGCCCAGATCCAGTCCGGGCAGTTCGATGGTGCGCTGGACGTGTCCCGACTCGGCGTCGAGGATCTGCAGGCTGGCGGTGCCGCCCTCCGCCACGATCGCCGCGAGCTGGGCACCGTCAGGCGACCACGCGGGGGCTCCTGCCACGACGAGGTTGGACACGATGGGGGTCGGTTCGCCGCCCTCGGGTGCGACCTGGAACAACCCTTCATCGCCATCGATCTGGCCGGAGAACGCGATGGATGAGGCCGTTGGTGACCACGAGGGCGCACCCAGCCCGGAACACGTCTGTGGGTGACATGCCACGATGAGCCGAGTGTCGTGTTCGCTACGGACCGAGATCCCGTGCGCACCGAGGAAGGCGAACGAGAGGCCGTCCGGCGCCCACGACGGCGCCGCCCGGTACGCCGCGTCTCGGACCACCACGGGACCGACCACACCTTGCACGCTCACCCCTCGCACGACGGCATGGAGCGGTGAACCGTCGGTCGCCGAGGGAACGGCACGGGAGAACACCAACCCTCCGTTGCGATGGGGTGTGGACGGGGGTGCGGTGATGGAAGACTGCGCCCCGCTGGGTCTGCCTGGAGACTCGACGGCTCTGCCCGGCGAGCAGGCCGAGGCCAACAACGCAGCGGCCAGCAGCGTCGCCGCTGTGGCGGCATGAAGGAACGGACGTTGGGTATCCATTGCCATGCAGGCCTCCTCAACACAATGGCGATCGAAGGATGGCCGCCGACGCTGGTTGGTCGGCGAAGCCGTGGGCCATGACGAAGTTGCACCATTCCGCGGTGGCCACCTCGTTGGAGAAGGGTTCGCAACCGTTGTAGCCCCACTGGTCGTTGACGTCACGCCAGGCGTCCTTCGTCCGCGGGCCCCAGGTCCCGTCGATCGTCAGGCCCGCGCCGTTGAAGTTGTTGCACACGGCCTGGATGAACCCGACATCCGAGAGGCTTTCCTTGCTGAACACCGGCGTCGTGTGCAGATCGACGTGGATGTGGTTGGTGTGGTCGGGGTTGTACCAACCGTCGAGGGTGTACTTGAAATAGCGGCGACAACTCGCGTCCACCGCCAAGTACCGACGGCGCACCTTGCGATCACCCGAGCTGTGATCACCTCCGTACATGTCGGACGCGACCCCGTCCCATTGGATCCGATTGATGTCGAACGCCTGGCCGAGGCCGTGACATCCCGGTTTGCAGACGTACGCGCCGACGTGGCCGACGTACTTGATCTCGTTCATGGACCAGCCGCCGAACACCGTGGAGTAGTACTTGAGCGTCGCGAGCCAATCGACCAACTCCGCGTAGAGCTTCCTCTCGCACTTGATCTCCTTGCGCGTGTAGTCGCCCGGGCTGCCGTACTTGATGGGGGTCGGTCCGATCGCATCGAAGGTCTTGGGGTCGTTCATGCCGCATGTGGAACTGCCGCTGCAACTCATGAGACCTTCACCTCCCGCAGGTACCCACCGTGCCCACGGCTGCCGGCCACGAGCAGCTCGGACCCGGATCGGCGGAGACTCCGAACCTTGACGGAGGACCCGACGCCGGTGGGCGGGTCGATCTCGATCCACGATCTGCCGACGTGTCGCCAGAAGCGTGCCTGGTCCCGCGCATCGACACCGGCCAGGAGCGTAGAACCCCCCACCGATGCCGCCGCGACGGGGGACAGAGGCATGCCGACCTTCGGAGCACCCATCGAGCGCCATGGGCCTTCGACGCCCGGCGCCGAGTACAGCGACAGCCCGTGCACGTCCGTGAGCCCTAGGACCAGTCGGTCGGCCACGCCGGCCCGCAGCGTGACCGCGCCGTGCTGAACAGGTCGGACCCCGGGCACCGAGGTCCGCACCCAACGACCCGCCAGGCCCCGCCGGTAGGCGACGGTCTCGATCGGTTCCTCGACATCGGCCTCGGCGAACCGAGCGCCCACCGCGAGCCCACGACCACCGGAGAAAGCGACACCGGTCAGCACGCCAGGGAACGAACCGATCCCGGACTCGCCGCCCCAGGTGCGAAGGTCACTGGAGGAGAAGACCACGGGCCTGACCTGGTGGTCGGGACCGGTGCAACCGACCACCACGGCTCGGCCGTGATCGATCCCGAGACCGGTGAGCGCGGTGCCGTCTGGGAACGCTTCGGGGCCTGCGACCTGCGCCCACGGGCGACCGAGATCGGAACGACTCCACACCCGTGCGTCTCCACGCACCCCTCCGACCGCCACGACCCGACGGCCGAGCACCCCGATCGCAGCCACCGGTTGTGCCAAGGGATGGGCCGAGGAGTGGGGGTCCATAGCGTGCTCGGGGTCGCCTGCCAGTTGGGCCAGGACCGAGGCGGCTCGGCTGGTGTGGATGCCGGTGCCGAGCGCCGCCAACGCCACCGCGCCGAGGGAGGACCGGCGAAGGAACTCGCGCCGAGGGAGGGAACCGTGTTCGGGTTCGGAGTGATGGTGCATAGCCACCTCCTGGTTCGGGGGAGGTGGGAGGACCGTCGACGTTATGCCTCGGGATCTCCGGATGCCGTGACGAGGGTCACACCGAACGACGGAACGGCTACTTCGTGGTGACTTCCGCGGTGCCGACCACGGCTTGACCGGCCGCGAGCCGTGCGGTCTCCACGCGGAACGGCGAGCAGCTCACGTAGTCGAGGCCGAGTTCGTGGCAGAAGAC
>DATDJD010000273.1:0-10973 GCA_036520695.1 Actinomycetota bacterium | reverse complement strand
CCCGCCTCCAACGTCACGACCTTGAGGGCCTTGCGGTCACCCTTGCGGGCTTCGGCGAAGACCTTCTTCGCGGTGAGGGGGGGTTGCATACCCGACCGTCGCGCTGTGTCGACGACGCCGGCGGCGCTCCCCGCCGCATCGAGCGGTCCCCGGCGACGACTGGAGGGATCACGAACGTCGGTCCCGGCCAGCGGCATGTACCCGACCTCACCCGCAGCACCGCCGCTGCCGCGGTAGAGCGCCCCGTTCAACACCAGGCCCATGCCCACGCCGGTCCCCAGGTGCAGGTACACGAAGTTGGCGACACCTTTGCCGAGGCCGTGCCACTGCTCGCCGATGGCCGCCAGATTCACATCGTTCTCGAACGCGATCTTGGTGCCGAGTTCCTGCTGGACCGCCTCGACCAAACCTTGACGACCCCAGCCGGGCAAGCTGTAGGCGAGGGCCACCTGTCCGCGTTCGGGCTCGAACACTCCGGGACTGCCGACGGTCGCGAAGGTCACCTGCTTCCAACGGATACCGGCGTCGGCGGCGAGGCCGTGAGCGATCGCCCCGATCTGCGTGATCAAGCTCTTGGCGCTCTTGACGCGGGCCCGTTCATCTCGCCGCGCCACGAACGCCCCGGTGACATCGGCGATCGCCGCGCGGACCCAGTGCCGGCCCACGTCGATGCCGACGACCCACCCGGCGCGAGGGTTCAACTCGTACAGGACGGCGGTGGGACCCTTCCCCCCGCTGGTGCGGCCTGCCTCACGCACCAATCTGGCATCGACCAGCGAAGCAAGCGCTTGTGACACCGTTGGCTTGGACAGCGCGGTGACGCGGGCGATCTGGGCCCGTGAGACCGGACCGATCGTGCGGACGCTCTCCAGGACGGTGCGTTCGTTCAGCGCTCGGAGCAGGCTCGGGGTTCCGGCGACGGCGGTCTGCTGCAGGTTCGTAACCGGTCACCCCTCCAGCTCAAAGGAAACTTTCCTAACTAATGGACCGGATGCTACGCTTCCGTTCTTCCACGAGTCAAGCTGATCCGCCGATGCGAGGGACCGCCTGGGGCGGACGGACCCGAGCCCCGCAGCCAGGAGGTTCCTACGGACGGCACGACCTCGATCACCCGATCCCACCCCGTGCTGGCGATCGTCAGGTTCCACGAACCAGGCGAGCTCGACGCGACGCTGGACCACCTGATCGCCGGCGGCATCGGGTTGCTCGAGGTGACGCTCGATACGCCCGGTGCCCTCGATGCCATCGCACGCGTTGCCGGGACCGAGGTCACGATCGGTGCTGGCACGGTGGTGACCGTCGACCAGGTCCGAGCATGTGCCGACCACGGCGCGCGGTTCATCGTGTCACCAGGCTTGCAGCCGGCGGTCGTCGAGGCGGCGCTCGAGCGCTCGCTCGTGCCGATCCCAGGGGTCCTGACCCCGACCGAGATCCTCGCCGCGCACTCGCTCGGCCTCCAAACCCTCAAGCTGTTCCCGGCCTCACTCGGCGGTCCCGAGTACGTCCGAACGCTACGCGGACCGTTCTCGACGACCGCGTTCGTACCGACGGGGGGCATCGAGCTCGCCGAGCTTCCCCGCTACCTTGAGGCTGGTGCGGCGTGTGTCGGGCTCGGCAGCTCGTTGGTAGGACCTCGTCCGCCGGGTACATCCGCCGAACTCGACGCACTCACGGTACGGGCGCGTCACACCGTGACCTCGGCCGTCGAGGCAACAGCGTGACACCCGCGTCCGAAGTCTCGACACCCTTCGATGTGATCGCCGTGGGCGAGACGATGCTGTCGTTGATCGCGGTCGGGGGTTCACTGGAGGAAGCCGCGGACTTCCGAGCCACTCACGGAGGCGCGGAGACGAACACGCTCGTCGCCATGGCACGGCTCGGCGCGCGCACCGCATGGGTGAGCAGGCTCGGTGAGGACGCATTCGGACGCCGCCTGCGGCTCGACCTCAGCGAAGAAGGACTGGACCTGCGATGGGTCGCTCACGACGACGAACGTCCGACCGGTGTCATGATCCGCGACACCCGTGGATCGGTCATCTACCGGCGCAGCGGCTCGGCTGCATCGGCGCTCACGCCTGACGATCTGCTCGACGTGCCGCTGCACGCGTCGCGATCGGTGCTGGTCACCGGGGTCACGGCCCTGATCGGCGATGGCCCACAGCGCACCGCGATCGCGATGTTGGAAGCTGCCGGTGGGCTCCGTGTCCTCGACCCGAACCTGCGGCCCGGCCTGTGGGGATCGGAGCGTGCGGTGCAGTTGATCTCACCGCTGATGCAGCGATGCGACCTACTACTGGGCGGGCACGCTGAACTCACCACCCTCGTCGGAGGTGGTGACGATCCGGATGACCTGCGGTCGCTCGCTGAACGCTGCCAGGCCGTCGGCCCCTCCGAGGTCGTGATCAAGAGGGGTGCTCACGGCGCGGTCGTGCTCGATACCGACGGTGCCTGGACCGAACACGGTGGCTCAGTCGTGCTCGAGGTCGACCCCGTGGGCGCAGGCGACGCGTTCAACGCGGGGTACCTGCATGCCCGGCTGGGTGGCGGCTCCGCTGCCGACGCCTTGATCGCGGGAGCCGGCATGGGTGCGTCGGTCGCCGGTGCGATCGGGGACACGCCCGGGTCAACCGACCCGTCGCCGTCGAGCCAAGGGAACCACGCATGACGCACGGGCTAGAAGAAGGTCGCCACCGCCTCGACCACACGTCCCTCGTCGTCGATGACGGGGATCACCCTCCAGCGATCCATGGCGGTGCATGGATGGGAGATGCCGCATCGGACCACATCGCCGACCCGGATACGGGCCGCGGCGTCGATGCGGAGGTAGGCGTGCTGGTCGTTCATCCGATCGATCGATGCACCGGTCCCCAGGTCACCGATCCCGTCCGAGCGACCTCGCAACCCCAGCGGGATCGGCATCCCCAGGTCGAACGGAGCATCGCGTTTGCCGAAGCCCACGATCGCGAGGTCGGGTTCAGGCCGCGAGAGGACCCCGCCGTACAGCTCGAGCGCTGGCTCGAACACCTGGGTTCCACCTTCGATGGAGACAGAGGGCGTCAGCGACCCGTAGAACCCGTGATCGTGCGTCACGTAGCAGCCCGACCGCATGATCACGTGGACCGGAAGCGCACCCCAACGTTCGACCGCCAGATGTTCGAGTACGAGGTCGAAGAACGCGCTTCCGCCGGCGGACACGACCATGGGACGCTGGTCGGTGAACGAGCCCATCGCACCCACTTCGCCACCCAGCGTGCGCACCTGTTCGAGGAGAGCACCCACCGCCTCCACCGTGGCTCGCGATCGGTCCGAACCAACGGTTCCTTCGAACGCCTCGACCCCCGCCAACCACAGGTGCGGCGAGGCCAACACGGCGCTCGCGACCCGAACACCCTCGGCCACGGTCCGACACCCGGTCCGACCACCCAGGTGTCCCATCTCGACCAGCACCGGAAGCGGTCGCACGGGGTTGATCGACACCAGGATCTCCTCCAGAAGCCCCACTCCCTGCGTGGAATCCACCAACGTCAGGAAGGTCAGATCCGGATCGGCGAGTTGGGATGCCACCCAGCGGATCGACGGTGCATCCGTGAGCTGATTCGCCAACACGATCCGGCGAACCCCGACCTCGCGCATCACCCGGGCCTGTGCCACCGTCGCCGCCGTCATGCCCCACGCACCGGCAGCGAGCTGACGCTCCCACAGCTGTGGGGCCATGGTGGTCTTGCCGTGAGGAGCCAGCGCCACCCCGCGGTCGCGGCAGAGCTCGGCCATCAGGGCCAGGTTGTGTTCGAGCGCCGACCCGCGAAGGACCATGACCGGCAGCGGGATGTCATCTATGGACAGATCGAGCGATCCGATACGACCCAACTCGAAGGGCTCGACCAGATGTGGCATGCCCTTGGTGCGACCATCGAGGAGCGTCGAGGTGACGACGTCCAGGTTCAGCGGCGGGTGCGATCGTGTCGCGTCCATCACGCCGAGAACCGAGGAAGGTGGGCTGCATGAGCACGCAGATACGCATCGACCAGCGACTCCGCCGTGCCCACCGACCGGACCAAGGGGTGCAGCGCGAGCGCCTCCACGGCCAGGGCTCGGTTCCCGGTCTGCGCCGCTTCGGCGGTCAGCTGTGCGTGCGCCACCACCTGGCGTACCGTGCCGCTCACCTCGGGGGGCAGACTCCCCTGGTCGATCGGGTCGACGGTGACTCCGTGCACCATCGCGGGCGTCTCGACGACGGCGTCCTCCGGCAGATCGAAAACCTGACCTCGATTCGGCAGGTTCAAGATGAAGCGAGCGGGTTCGGTGCCACGCATCGCCGCCATCACCGACACCGCGAAGTCCCCGTGTTCTTCGCTGGCACGAGCCATGGAGGGTTGCGGATGTTCCCGATCCGCCTGTTCGCGATAGCTCGCGAGGACGCCCGGCAGCACCGCCATCACCTCCTGAGCTCGGGTCATGCCGGTGGCCCGTTGCTCGGCCAGCACCTCGTCATGGAACAGGAAGTACTGCATGTACTCGCTCGGGATGCGGCCGAGCATCCGGAACAGCCGAACGATGCGGCGTTCCGACTCGGCGCCGAGAGAGTCCAGATCAACGGACCGCAAGCGGGCCCAGACCGCATCCGTTTCGTCCCGGCCCTCGATGCGAACACCGCGGGTGAACGTCATGTGGTTCACGCCGCATGTGTCGAGGTCGATCGAGGCCGGCGCACACTCCATGAGGCGGCCCAGGAACCGACGCTCGCCCTCGGTTTGATCACACAGGCCCACGTACGGCACCTCGGGGGCGAACCGATGCACCGCCTCGCTCACGATCTGCACCGGGTTGGTGTAGTCGAGCAAGGTCGCACCCCGGTTGCCGACCCGATGCATCTCCTCGGCGATCGCCACGACGACGGGAACGGATCGCAGCGCCATCGCGAACCCACCCGGGCCTGCGGTTTCCTGACCGATCACGCCGTGCTCGATCGCGATCTTCTCGTCGAGGTGACGGGCTGCGAGCCCACCTGGTCGGAATGCCGCAAGCACCAGATCGGCGCCTTCCAACGCCCCCACACGGTCCCGGTGCATCTCGACTCGGATCTCGCGTGCACCTCGAGAACGCAGGATGTTGGTGGTGAGTCGTCCTTGCAGCTCCAGGGCATCGGCATCGATGTCCTGCAGCACGAGGGTCGCGTGTGCGAACGTTGGGCCGGCATGGGCGAACGCGAACGCGATACCGGGCATGTACGCCGAGCCCCCACCGATCACGACCACGCGCGGTTCCACGCCGCGAACGCTAGCAGCACGATCCCGGTACCCGTGCCGAACCCGGAAGGAGCACGACGATGAGTGAACTCGCGATCAGTGGAGGGACCCCGGTCCGGTCGACCCCCTACCCGGCGTGGCCGGCGCCCGACGACGACTACGTCACCGCGGTGACCGACGTCGTCCGCAACGGGGAGTGGGGTGGGTGGCCCGAACCCGGCGAGCGGGCAGGTGCGTTCGAGGATGCGTTCGCTGCCTATCAGGGCGCATCGCACGGCATCTTGATGATGAACGGCACCGTCACGATGGAGGTGGCCTGCAAGGCGCTGGGGATCGGGTGGGGGGACGAGGTGATCGTGCCCGCTCTGACGTTCTCGGCGACGGCCTACGCTCCGATGGCGGCCGGCGCGCTGCCGGTGTTCGTCGACGTCACACCACAGACCTGGACGCTCGACCCCGAACAGATCGAAGCCGCGATCACCGACCGCACCAAGGCGATCATCCCGGTGCACCTGGGTCATCAGATGGCCGACATGGATCGGATCATGGAGATCGCGAGGAAGCACGGACTCGCCGTCATCGAGGACTGCGCGCACGCACACGGGCAGCGCTGGCGCGACCAGGGGGCAGGTTGCATCGGGGACTTCGGCTCGTTCAGCCATCAATCCTCGAAGATCCTCACGTCCGGCGAGGGTGGCTCCCTGCTCACCAGCGACGACACCCTGGCACGGCGCGCGCACTCGATCATCGACTGCGGGCGGGCCAAGGACGCCGACGAGAAGGAGTTCACGTTCGGCGCCAACTATCGACTCGGCGAACTCAACGCCGCGCTCCTGGTCGTGGCGATGCAGAAGTTCCCTGCCCAGCAGGAGGCTCGGGCCGCCGCCGGCGAAGCGTTCGAGCAACTGGCCGCGCAGATCCCGGGCGTCCGCGTGATGCCGAGGGATGAGCGGATCACACGGTGGAGCTTCTACAACTACATCCTCGCGATCGACCCCGAGGCGTTCGGCGGTGCGACCAACGACGTGGTGTGCGAAGCGATGGAGGCAGAAGGCATCCCCGCCGAGGTCCAGTACCCCTCGATGAACCGCTACGAACTCTTCCAGCCGTCGCTGTCGCGCATGCCGGTCGCGGTGGAACTTGCCGATCGGCTCGACATGCAACAGATGTCGTTCCCCGTCGCCGAGGCCGCAGGTCAGCGTGAATCGGTCTACTTCATGGAGAGCGTGTTCCGTGACGGTAGTCGAGGCATCGAGGACGCCGCGGAAGCACTCGCCAAGATCCAACGGAACGCTTCGGAGCTGCCGAAGGCCTGACCGGAACTGGCCGACTCAGTTCAGTCTGGGAAGAAGCGCGGGAGCAGCGGTCGGTTCGCCTCGAGGAGTGCGTCCAACAACGGTTCCGCCCGCCGGTGATCGCCCACCAGCGGGTTGGTCATGAGGGCCTTCAACGCCGTCGTTCGGCTCCCGCTCATGGCTGCCTCGATCGCGAGCATCTCGTACGCCTTCGCGTGGGCCACGAGGCCGTGCATCTCCGGCGCCAACGGCGCGGTGGCGAGCGGGTGGGCACCG
The DNA here is from genome assembly GCA_036520695.1 of Actinomycetota bacterium. GTDB lineage: Bacteria > Actinomycetota > UBA4738 > UBA4738 > HRBIN12 > JAOUEA01. Next base: position 4,156 of record DATDJD010000273.1, on the reverse strand, counting down.
TCGCGATCGATCGTTGCCGTGATCTCCACGACCGCGTCGTCCGGCAGGTTCGCGATCGCGCCGTCGTTGCGAAGGTTCACGACCTGGGTATCGCCGGTGCCGGCATGCAACGAGGCGATGAGCGCTGCCGCAGCATCGCTGTAGAACGCGCCACCGCGCTCCTCCAGTAGCTTCGGTTTGGTGTCGAGCGTGGGGTCACGGTAGAGATCGAGTAGGCCGGCCTCGATCTTCATGACCTCTTCGGCCCGAGGGGTCTGGCCTGCCTGCTGGGCAGCGAGCACACGGTCGACGTCGTAGTAGTAGTGCAGGTAGTAGCTGGGGATCGCGCCGAGTGTCTTCACCAGGTCAGGATCGGCGTCGTCTTCCTCCAAGATCCCTCGGTAGACCGATGCCGGATCATCGAGCGAGGCCAGCAGCTCCGGCAGCTTGTCTTCACCGTCCACATACACCGCTCGCTCCCACGTCAGGTGGTTCAAGCCGACGTGATCGAGGCGGATCTGTTCCGGCCGCACCCCGTAGGACTCGGCGAACTCGCGCTGGAACCCGATCGCCACGTTGCACAGACCGATCGCTCGATGTCCCTGGTCGAGCAACGCCTGGGTCACCAGTCCGGTTGGGTTGGTGAAGTCGACGAACCAGGCTCCCGCTGCTCCTCGCTCCGCGGTCAGTTCCGCCAACTCCAAGACCACGGGCACGGTTCGTAGCGCCTTCGCGAAGCCGCCCGGGCCGGTGGTCTCCTGACCGATGCAGCCGAACGTGGGCGGGATCGTCTCATCGCGGTACCGCGCTTCGTTGCCCCCGACTCGTAGCTGCACGATCACGAAGTCCGCGCCGTCGATCGCTTCGACCCGATCGTCGGTGAGCGTCAGTGTGCCGTCCCACCCCACGCGCCGCATCATGCGCTCGGCGAGGGACCCAACCACGTCGAGTCGCTCCCTGTCGATGTCGAGCAAGACCAATTCGTCGACGGGGAGACGGTCGCCACGCGTCACGAACCCTTCGACCAATTCGGGCGTATACGTGCTCCCGCCCCCGACGACCGCCACCTTCACACCCATGGTGCAGGCATCGTACACTCGCGCCGATGAGATCGTTAGGAAACTTTCCTGACCCATTCATGGCCGAGATCGCCGGACAACCCGACGCCCTTCGGCGAGCCGCTGTCCGGTGTGTCGAACACGCCGACCGGTTCGCTCGACTCGCCCAGTTGGCGTCGGAGCGCACGCTCATCTTCACAGGCATGGGGAGCTCCTACCACGCGTGCTATCCGGCGGTGGCCGAACTCGCCTCGGCGGGCGTGCCGGCGATCATGGTGGATTCCGCCGAGCTGCTGCATTACCGTCGCGAACTCTTGGGGCCGGGAACCCTCTTGGTCGCTGTCAGCCAATCGGGCGAGAGCGCCGAGGTGGTCAGGGTGGCCGAAGAAGCTCGTGCGCGGTCTGCCCCACCCGCGATCGTCGCCGTCACCAATGGCGAACGCAACCCGCTCGCTGCGCTGGCCGACGTCGTGTTCGACACCGACGCGGGACCCGAGTCCGGCCCATCGACCATGACGTTCGTGGGGGCCCTGGTCGCTGTGGGCATGATCGGCCGCGTGCTCGGGGGTCGGGGTTCCGACGCCGCGCTCGAACACCTGGAAGCCGAAGCCGAGATCGCCGCGGTCGCGATCGAACGCATCCTGGACGACGCCGGCCTGCCCGACACGCTCGCGGAGTGGCTCGAGGGGCGAACCAACGTCGTGATCTTGGGCCGCGGCCCCGCCCGTGCCGCCGCCGAGATGGGTGCGCTCACGATCAAGGAAGCCGTCGCGATGCCGATCGAGTCTTTGCAGACCGCGCAGTTCCGGCACGGCCCGCTGGAGATGGTCGGCCCGTCGCTCGCCGCCATCGTGATCGCCACCGAACCCGAGACGGTGGACCTGGATATGTCGTTGTCGAGCGAACTGATCGAGGGAGGCGCGGCGGTCTTCCTGGTCACCCAGGGCACGCATGCGCCTATGAGCACGCCGCAGCTGGCGATCGGTCACATCGATCGGCTCCTTCGGCCTGCGGTCGCGATCGTGCCGGCGCAGCTGCTGGCATGGCGCCTGTCCGTCCTGCAAGGACGTGAGCCGGGCGCCTACCACCGAGCCTCGAAGGTCACGACCCGTGAATGACTCGATCCCGATGCGTGTCTGCTTGACGTTCGATGCCGAACATCCCGACCGGCCCTGGTGTCCCCCGGGGAACGCCGGGCGGATCCTCGACATCCTCGCCGACGAGGGTGTCGTGGCGACGTTCTTCGTCCAGGGGCGATGGGCTGAAGCCGAGCCCGAGATCGCCGGACGCATCGCCGATGACGGCCACCTCGTCGGCCACCACAGCTTCTATCACGCCCGGATGTCGCTGCTGTCGCCGGACGGCCTGCGGGCCGATGTCGCCGACGGCCAACGCGTCATCATCGAGCACACGGGCGTCGACCCTCGCCCCTGGTTCCGATGCCCGTTCGGCGCGGGTCACGACCAGCCACGGGTGATCGATAGCCTGCAAACGCTCGGGTACCGGAACGTACATTGGAACGTGGAACTCCAGGACTGGGAGCCCTGGCGGACGGGAGAGGACATCGCCCACGACGCGGTCGAGCGGGTGGGCTCGGTTGGTGACCAGGCCGTCATCCTGCTCCACACCTGGCCCGGTGGTACCAGCGATGCGCTCAGGCCGATGATCGCCGGCTTGCGCGCGATGGGCGCCACGTTCGAGACGATCGACCACCTGGAGCGTCTCCCGTGAGTCGTCGCGCTGCGATCCTTGCCGTCGACGGTGGTGGCTCGAAAACCGATGCGGTGCTGCTTCGCAAGGACGGCACGATCCTGGGCGCCGCTCGCACGCCGGCCAAGGAGTTCGATCAGAACGGCGGCGACGCCCACATGTCCCAGGTCATGGATGCCGTGGTCGCGGCGTGCCTGGATGCCAGGTTCGATCCCGAACGATCGCCCGTCGCGGATCTGGGCGTGTATTGCCTGGCCGGCGCCGACCTGCCGAGCGATGACCGGCGCATCCTGCGTTGGCTCCGCCGACGCGGACTCACGCACGACAACCTGGTGCGCAACGATACGTTCGCCGTCCTTCGAGCCGGCACGGAGGAGACGTGGGGCGTCGGCATCGTCTGCGGCTTCGGCACTAACTGCTCTGGCGTTGCGCCCAGTGGGCGAACCTACCGCCTTCCCGCGATCGGGGAGGTCTCGGGTGATTGGGGTGGGGCGAGCGAACTGGGGCGGGCCGCGCTGTGGCATGCGCTACGAGCCAGCGATGGGCGAGGACCCCGAACGGCCTTCACCCGACTCGTACCGGCACGATTCGACCTGCGACGCCCTCGCGAAGTCATGGAGGCGCTCTACTTCGGCACCCTGGATCCGGACCGGCTCGCCGAACTCGCACCCATCGTCTTCCACGCTGCGCGCGATGGTGACGCCGTGGCGCAATCTCTCGTCGATCGCCAGGCAGATGAGATCGCGATCATGGCGACCGCCGCCATCCGCCGCCTGGGCATGCGTGCGATGGAGGTCCCGGTCGTGCTCGGGGGCGGCATCTTCAGAACCGACGATCGCGCGTTCTTCGAACGGATCCATGCCGGCATCCACGCGGTCGCCCCACATGCGGTCGTGACCGTGCTCACCGATCCACCGGTGATCGGGGCCGTCCACTTGGGCCTCGATCGATCGAAGGCGACGCGCGCCGCCCACCGGCGAGCGGGTGCTGCCTTGACCCATGCACGACTGTCAGCCCACACTCACCGCCGACGGAAGGAGCCATCCCATGGCGCAGATCGTCCTTGAGCACGTCTCCAAGGTGTTCGGCGATGAGGTGATCGCCGTCAACGACGTGTCGCTGGAGATCGGCGACGGTGAGTTCATGGTGCTGGTGGGTCCCTCCGGCTGTGGGAAATCCACGATCCTGCGGATCTTGGCCGGTCTCGAGGATGTGACGCACGGCGAGATCTCGATCGGGGGCCGCCAGGTGACCGACCTGCCACCCAAGGACCGCGACATCGCCATGGTGTTCCAGAACTACGCCCTGTACCCCCACATGACGGTGGAACAGAACCTCGGGTTCGGCCTCAAGTTGCGCAAGACACCCAAGGCCGATCAGAAGGCGCGGGTCGACGACGCCGCCAAGAT
>DATDJD010000272.1:0-3279 GCA_036520695.1 Actinomycetota bacterium | reverse complement strand
TCAGGTCGCAGGCTTTGGAGGAGGCTCACAAGGAGCTCCAGGAACGTGAGCAGGTGCTCAAGACGCTGTCGAACGCGATGGCGGAGGAGCGCGCTGACGAACGGCTCCAGATCGCCGGCTACCTCCACGATGACTTGGCCCAGGTCCTGTTCAGGTTGTCGATCCAGGTCGACGTGGCCCGCAAGCTCATGGACAAAGGCGAGCTTGGGCAGGTCACGGAACAGCTCGACAAGATCAGGGAGTCCAAGCAAGAGACCTCGGATCGCATCCGCGCCCTCATCCGCAACCTCCACCGCTCACCGCTCGGTGCCAAAGGCCTCGCGGAGGCACTCGAGTCGTTCACCGACGAAGTCGGGCATGACTCGATCCGCTTCCATCGCGACGTGGAGGACATCCCCCTGCCGGCGCCGATCGCGCTGCTCGTCTACCACATCGCTCGCGAGGGAGTGATGAATGCGCTCAAGCACGCCCAAGCCACGGACATGTGGATCACGGTTCGCGAACACGACGACACGATCGAACTTCAGCTGCGTGACAACGGCGTGGGGTTCGACACCTCGGCGCCGGGACCGGAGGGGCACTTCGGCATGGCCATGATGCGCGAACGCGCTCAGCTCGGTGGTGGGACCTTCGACGCACAGAGTGCACCCGGAGAGGGGGCAACCATCACGGTGCGGTTCCCGACCTCATTGCTGCAGTCCGAGGATCCTGTTGAGGAACCTCGCCCCGATGATGCACCCGCCGTTCAGTCCGAAGGTGCTTCCCCCGGTACCTCTGCAGCCTAGCCTTGGGGCGTCGGTTCGCCTCGAACCTTCCGGTCATCACCATCACGACGAAGCCCGCAACTCCCGAGTACAGCAACACGTCCCCGATCGACACGATCGCTCGGATCGGCGGCGGCACTGGGATCACGTCGGCGAACCAGGTCAACACGTCCTCGTCGGTCATCAGGTGATGCTTCGCATCGCCGCTGGCAACGATCACATCGCTGCCACCGCTGGTGACGATCGCGGATCCGCTCACGGGCATGCCCTGGTTCGCTGCGATCACGACAGCGTTCAACAGCAAACCGGCCAGGATCAGCGGCGCGGCGGGGAGCCGCCGGTTCACCCATACGAAGGCGATCAGGAGTACGTAGGACGCCAGTAGCAGGCCGACCGCCCATCGGGTTCCGTCGCGTGCCGGGACCGGGATCGCTTGCAGAACCAGACCGACCAACGCGACCGCCCACCAGTGGATCTGGATCCGCTCGAAGTTCCGGAGGCTTCCACGCGCGACGAAACCGACGATGAGAGCTGCGAGGACGATGATCGCGACGAGTGCCATGGCATCCACCCGACCCTGCGGGGGATCGGCAGGCTCCCGGGGGCCGCATTGTCGCACAGGTTTCGGGAGCATCGTTGCTATGGATCGCTCGTAGAGTCGACCCATGGCCATCCATCATGACGACGGCTACTTCGGTCCCGACAGTGTGTCGTGGCAGGTTCACCGGGAGGTCACCGTGCTGTTCGGCGGTGCACGAGCTCTGTTGATGCAGGCGGCGCACCCCCTGGTGGTCGCCGGCGCCAACCAGACCGGCATGTATGAACGGAACCCGTGGAAGCGCCTCCAGAGGACGCTGATCTTGACGTACACGATGACCTTCGGCACGAGGGCAGAAGCCGACGCAGCGGCGGCCAAGATCAACGAGGTGCACACGCGCATCAACGGCGTCGATCCGGTCACCGGCAAGGCATACGACGCCCTTGATCCCCAGCTGCTGCTCTACGTTCACGCGTGCTTGGTCGACTCCGCGCTCCTGTTCGAAGAGCTCACGGTAGGCGCACTCGACGATGAGGGTCGGGACCGGTTCCATCGCGAGCAGATGCTGGCTGCCGAACTCTGCCTGGTGCCGCGCGACATGATCCCTTCGACCGTGCCCGCACTGCGAGCTTGGTTGGCAGACTTCGAAGACCGCGGTGAGCTGCAGGTGACCGAGGGCGCCCGCAGGGTGCTCGACCTGTTCTTCGAGCCACCTCCGGAAGCCGAATGGCGACCGGTATTGCGTGGCGTGTCACGACTCGCGTACGGCACGCTCCCGGCCGGGGTGCGGGAGATGTACGGGATGCCGTTCGCCGCCCTCAAGCGAGCCTCGATGCGAGCGAGCTTCCCCGTGATCCGGGCGACTCGGCCCCTCTTGCCTCCCAAGTTCCGCTACATCGCCCCGTATCAAGACTTCCTGCTGCGACAGCGTGGGATCGAACCGGGCGATCAGATCGAGAAGGCTCGCCGCCAGGTGGGGATACGCCTCTAGCCCGTCGTGGGAAACTGCGCCTATGGGGCTCGAACTGGTCCGTGGCGTGCTGTTGGACATCGACGGGGTGCTCGCGACGTCGTGGCGCGCGCTCCCGGGAGCTATCGGAACGATCGCGTGGATCCGGGAACACGAGATCCCGTTCCGCCTCATCACGAACACCACGACCCATACCCGTTCAGACCTCGCCGTCACCCTGGGCGAAGCCGGGTTCGACGTGGAACCGACGGAGATCATCACGGCGGTCGTGGCGACGGCGTCCTACCTGCGCAACCACCACCCTGAAGCTCGGGTCTATGTGCTGTCCGACGGCGAGGGCAGCGGCGATCTCCAAGGCGTGGAACTGGTCGAAGAGCCGAGCGACGCCGACGTCATCGCGATCGGTGGTGCCTGCGACGACTTCAGTTACGCCACCGTGAATCGCGTCTTCCGGCGCCTCAGCGGGGGTGCGGTGTTGGTCGGCATGCACCGCAACATGTATTGGAAGACGGCGGGAGGACTCGAACTGGACGCCGGTGCCTACATCGCCGGCTTGGAAGCCGCCACCGGCACGACGTCCGTCATCTGTGGCAAGCCCTCGAAGGCTTACTTCGAGGCGGCGCTGGAACCGTTGGTGGTGCCTGCGAACGAGGCGATCATGGTCGGAGACGACATCGAGAACGATGTCGTCGGTGCCCAGGCAGCTGGCCTCACTGGGGTCCTGGTGCGGACCGGTAAGTTCCGTCCCACCGATCTCGAACGAGGAACCCCCGATCACGTCATCGACTCCATCGCCGACCTGCCCGGCCTGCTTCGGGGCTGATGATGGTCACGCAGAGGACGTCCGATCGCGGCGCGGCCCCCGGTCTGTTCACCGCCATCGCTCCGCAGTACTCGTGGATGGGCGCGGTGATGTCGTTCGGACAGGACGGGCGTTGGCGCCGTTCCATGATCTCCACCGTCAACGCCGCGCCCGGGTCGACGGTGCTCGATGTCGCTGCAGGCAC
>DATDJD010000271.1:0-6638 GCA_036520695.1 Actinomycetota bacterium | reverse complement strand
ACCGGCGATGGGCTGCAGGTCGTCTACATCAACGCCCAGGTACGCGACCTGTTGGGCATGGAGCCGCAGGAATGGGTCGCCAACCCCAGCATCTGGTCCGACGCGATCCACCCCGATGACGTCGAAGCGGTGATGGCGATGAATGCCCAGACCGAGATCACGGGCGATCCCTTCTCAACCGAGTACCGCATGATCGCTCGCGATGGTCACATCGTGTGGTTCAAAGACGAGGCCAGGCTGGTGCGTGGAGAAGACGGCGAACCCGCGTTCTGGCAAGGCGTCATGATCGACATCACCGCCCGTAAACACGCCGAGGCACAGCTCGCTGAGACCGAAGAGCGCTACCGGACCCTGGTCGAGCAGACCCCCACGATCACCTACATCGCCTCGTTGGGTCGGGGCAACGGTGTGCTCTACGTCAGTCCCCAGACCGAGGCGATCTTGGGCTACACCCCGCAGGACTGGTATGCCGACCCCGGACTCTGGTCATCGATCGTTCATCCCGACGACCTCGAACGCAACCACCCCGATCCCTCGGTGAGAGAGCATTCCCAGCGCTACCGCTTGATCGCCCGAGATGGCCGGGAGGTGTGGGTGCAGGATCAGGCCCGCCTCGTCGTCGACGACGCGGGTGAACCCAAGTTCTGGCAAGGCGTCCTGATCGACATCACCCAGCAGCAGCAGAACGAAGCATTGGAACGTGATCTGGCGAGCGAGCGGCGCACGAGCGAGCAGCTCCGCGAAGCCGACGCCATGAAGAGCACCTTCCTGCAGGCCGTCTCGCACGACCTGCGATCGCCGTTGGCCGCGATCCACGGCCTCGCCCGCACCTTGGAGCGCGACGACCTGCACCTGCCGCCAGACCAAGCCCGTGACCTGGCGGGCAGGATCGCCTCGAACGCGCTTCGACTGGATCGGATGGTGGCCGACCTTCTGGATCTGGAACGTCTCGCTGCCGGTGTGGTCGAACCGAGCTTCACCCCGGTGGACGTCGGTGCGCTCGTGCACGAGCTCGCAGCCAACGCCGATGTGATGGCTGGTCGCCGGCTCGAGTTGGATACCGCGTCGCTCGTGATCCCGGCCGACGCCATGATGGTCGAACGCATCGTGGAGAACCTGCTGGGCAACGCCGCGAAGCACACGCCCGAGGATTCATGCATCTGGGTCAAGGTGGAACGTGACGACGGTGGCGCCTTGATCACCGTCGAAGACGACGGACCCGGCGTGCCCGTCGACCAACGTGAGCGGATCTTCGAAGCCTTCACGCAAGGCGACACAGCTGGCGCACGTGGCGCGGGCGTCGGGTTGGCGTTGGTCGCGCAGTTCGCGGCGCTCCACGGTGGCGAAGCCTGGGTACAGGAGCGCCCCGGCGGCGGCGCGTCGTTCCAGGTGCGATTGGCGACCGAAGCTCACGACACGACGCGGTGCAAACCCCCCACCAAGTGACTCGTCATAGCGACGTCGTCGGTCTGCATCTCCAGTTCGTACGTGAGTCGATCACCGTCCAGTCGGTAGCGACGGTTCAACGAGACCACGCCCATGCCGGTCCTCGTTCGACCCACGTGTCGGGAGGTCAACGACATCTCACCGTCGACGAACGTCCCTTCGGAGACTTCGGTGAGACCGAGGGGATGCGCCAGGGTCAGCTCGACCGAGTCCTGGGACGCCCCCGGTCGCAGGAACCCCCGCTCGAAATGGAGCGGTGAACCGTCCGAGACCAACCAGCTTCGTTGGCTGTACAGCAGGAACGCGTCACCGACATGATCGAAGGTCATCGACTCGCCGTAGTCGAAATCATCCATCGTGGGGTAGCCGCCGTGACCTGATCCGTACCAAGCGCCGAGGAGCGCGGCGAGGAACGTGACCTCATCGGGCAGCGCACCGATGACGACGTCATCGATCGCCATCGACAGGCCCTCGGTCGCGGAAGCCGGCGATGCGTTGCAGTTGAAGGGCTGGGTCCGGTCCCGCGGGAGGGCGGAGGCGTTCGGCGTCCTGGATCAACGTCACCGCAGCACCGTCCAGCGCTGCCGACAGCCGCGCCAAACGTCGTTCGACGCCTTCGAGCCGGTGCGTCAGCGCTCGGACGCGCTCGCCCTCATCTCTCACCGCTCACCCCCTCCCCTACAGGGACCGATGGTATGCCGCGGGTCACCTGAGACTCAAGCAGCTTCGGGTAGCCTTCGACCATGCCCACGCTGGAACGCATCAACGTCACGCCCGTCAAGGGGATGGCCCTGCATCATCCGGATCGGGTCGAGATCACCTCTGCCGGCATCCCTGGTGATCGCCGGTTCTATCTGGTCGGCGCATCCGGCAAGATGGTCAGCGGGAGCACCTTCGGGTCGCTGGTGAGGATCGTCGCCGACCACGACCCCCAGACCGAGGAACTCTCCATGCGGTTCCCCGACGGCACGGTCGTCGCCGGTCGTGCCGACCACCTCGGCGAGGCGGAAGTGACCGACTTCTTCAGACGGCCGGTGGCGGCCCACGCTGTCGACGGTCCCTGGTCCGAGGCGGTCTCGGAGTACCTGGGCACCGCCGTGCGACTGCTGCGGACCGACCATGACGGTGAGGCCGTCGACGTGTTGCCCCTCACGGTGATCTCGACGGCATCCGTTCGCGACCTCGCCGAGCGTGGCCACCACGACGGATCCCTGGACAGCCGGCGCTTCCGCATCAATCTCGAACTCGACGGATGTGGGCCCTACGACGAGGATTCCTGGGACGGGGAAACCGTCGGGATCGGCGAGGTCCGCCTGCGGATCGAGGGCGCGATCCCGCGGTGCCTCGTCACCAATCAGAGCCCCGATACCGGGACCAAGGACTGGAACACGCTGACCCAGATCGCCAAGTACCGCCCCCGGATCAAGGGCGACGGAGGGCTCCCCTTCGGCATGTACGGGACCGTGGTGCAACCGGGTGTGGCCCACTTGGGGGACACGGTCCAGGTCCCCTCTCACGCAACCAGTCCTGACTAGCGTTCAAGGCGAATACCGCCGACAGGGTATCCAGGTCGCGGGGTAGGAAACCGATTTCTCCTTGCAAGAACCCACATCGTTCCGCGTCGTATCCGGCCTTGGCGCCGTGGACGCCGGGCAAGGAGGAGAAAGATCGGATGAAGCGTTCGAAGAAGATCACCGCAGGATTCGTCCTCGTCGGCGTCATGCTCGTGAGCAGCATCGCGTACGCGGCGTGGACCGCCACCGGAACGGGCTCGGGTTTCGCGAAGGCCTCGACGGCCCAGTCGTTGGGCACGGTCGACGTGTCGGCTTCCACCAGCGCCACCCTCTTCCCGGGAGCCACCGGCGATGTGTCCCTGCGGATCAACAACCCGAACCCCTACCCCGTTCGCGTGACCGCGGTCAGCGGTGCCGGCACCATCGACTCCGACAAGACCGCCGCCTGTGATGCCTCGACCGGCGTCACCTTCACGGACCAGACGGGTCTGACGCTGGACATCCCGGCGTCGAGCGCTCAGACGTTCACGCTCTCCGGTTCGGTGTCCATGAGCAACAGCTCACACACCGACTGCCAGGGCGCGGTCTTCACGATCCCCGTGAACCTGACCGGCGCCAGCAACGCCTGACCGACCGAACGGCATCGGACGAGAGGGCGGAGATCATCTCCGCCCTCTCGCCGCGCCATCGGTCGTGCACCATCGGCCTCGGCCGACACTCTCGGAGGAACGAAGCTCGAGCATGGGGATCACACGAAGGATCGCGATGGCCACGAAGCTCGCACTCCTGTGCCTGCTCGCGGCGGCCGCCCTCGCCCACGCGACGGGTTTCCGTGCTCAATCGCCCGATGAGAGAGCGACCGTCGCGACCAAGTCCGCGGCGTTCCGCGTGAAGGGACACTTGAAGGGCATCTATCCCGGTCAAACGACCTCGATGAAGGTCAAGGTCACCAACAACGGACACGCTCGCATCACCCTGAGGAGCCTGAAGGTCAAGGTCCGAAGCACCGTCGCCGGCTGCCCTTCCTCCAGTTTGAAGTTCACCCCGTTCAAAGGACACAAGGCGATCCGCGGTGACGCCACGATCTCGATGAGGCTCCCTGCGCGGATGAAGGCGACATCGCCGGACGCCTGTCAGGGTGCCAGGTATCAGCTGACCTACGCCGGGAAGGCCTCGTGAAGACGCGGCGTGTCCTGAAGGTCGCCATCATCACCGCGGTGATCGCCGCTGTGCCCGCCGTCGCGTTGGCATCCTGGGGCGTGACCGGCTCGGGCACCGGGTCGAGTCGGGCCACGTCCGTCCAAGGTGGATCGGCGCCCACGGCATCGGTCACCGGACGCAACGTCACCGTGAGTTGGGGTGCATCGACGATGGCCAACGGGTCCGCCGTGAGCGGCTACCACGTGATCCGGTACAACACCTCGAACGTCGCTCAGGTCGTCGGCGCATCCTGCTCGGGCACCGTCGCGGCACTCACGTGCACCGAAGCGGCCGTCCCCGCGGGCACATGGACCTACAGCGTGACCCCGATGCGCGGCCTGTGGGCGGGCGCCGAGAGTGCCAAGAGTTCCTCGGTCGTCGTCTCGCCACCATCGCTGTCGTTCAGCTCGGTCACCACGATCAGCACCGTGCCCACCACGCTGAACGGCACCGTCGGGGGCTTCGTGACCGGCGAAACCCTGACCTTCCGTCTCGACAACGCCACCAGCGGCACCGTCTTGAGTACCGTCGTCACCCCCAGCACGATCCCCGCGAACGGTTCGGCCTCCGTCGCCGTGACGATCCCCGCCGGCACCGCAGTGGGATCACACACCGTGTTCGCGGTCGGATCGCTGGGCACACAGGCGAGCGCAGGCTTCGTCCGTGACACGTCTGCCCCGACGGTCGCTGCTGCGACGATCCAGAAGAGCGGCGGTGGCACAGCTACGTTCATCAAGCAGGGCGGTGGGTACTACGTGTACGCGAACGTGACCGACAACGGTTCGCCGGCCGTCGGGGTCGGAACCGTCACCGCCAACGTCACGAACATCACGACGGGCTCGACCGCTGCCCCGATGTCCTCGGGCTCATGGACGGTCGGCGCAACGACCTACGCGTACCGGAGCGCGCTGCTCACGGCCAACGCGGTCCTGACGGCCGGGGCGAAGACCTACACGATCACGGCCGCCGACCTCGCGGGCAACAGCGCCACATCCGGCACTTTCTCGGTGACGGTGGAGAACACCGCGCCGACCGTGACGGCGGTCGCGATCCAGAAGTCGACCGGCGGCACCGCAGGTGTCGTCCGTAGGAACGGCACGTACTACGTGTACGCCAACGCCGCGGACACCGGTGGAGCAGGTCTCGAATCGGTGACCACGAACGTCAACTCCCTCACCGCCGGCCAGACCGCCGTGACGATGAGCGCGGGTTCCTGGACGGTCGGCGCAACGACCTACGGGTTCCGGTCGTCACTCCAGACCGTGGACGGCTCGACCGCGCAGGGCACCACCACCTTCACGGTGACGGCGACCGACGGCGCGGGCAACACGACGACGCCGGCTGCCACGAACGTCATCGTGGACAACACCGCACCCACGGTGACGTCCGTCTCCGTATACAAGGCCGCCGGTGGTAGCGCCGGCTACATCCGCCAGGCAGGCACGTACTACGTGTATGCCAACGTCTCGGACTCCGGGGGCGGTGCCTTGCAGACGATCACCGCCGATGCGTCGAGCCTCACCACCGGGCAGACCACGATCACCATGACGGCCGGCAGCTACACCGTTGGTTCGTCCACCTTCAACTACCGCACCGCGCTGCAGACGGCGAGCAACCCCCTCACGGCCGGCACGACGACGGTGAGCGTCACCGCCACGGACACCGGGGGGAACTCGACGCAGACGTCATCGGCCGTGACCGTGGACAACACCGCGCCGGCCGCCTCCGACATCCAGACGACGAACGTGGGTGGCGGCACCACGGGCCGCGCCGAAGCCGGCGACACGATCGTGTACACGTTCACGGAGGCGATCGAGCCGGTCTCGATCCTGGCGGCGTGGACCGGTGGGTCGACCAACGTGACGGTTCGACTCAACAACAACGGTGTCAGCGACAACGTCACGATCTACAACGCGACGAACGCGACCCAGCTCCCCTTGGGGACGATCACCTTGAACCGCACCGACTACACCACCGGCAGCCGAACCTTCACGGGTTCCACGATGGTCATGAGCGGCTCGACGATCACGATCACGTTGGGGACGGCGAGCGGGGCGACCACGACAGCCGCAGCGACGGCGACGATGTCGTGGACCCCGTCCGCGACGGCCACCGACCTCGCTGGCAACGCCTGCTCCACGACCGCCAGGACCGAGGGCGGTACTGCCGACAAGGAGTTCTAGCCCTCGACCACGAGCCCTACTCGCTCATCAGGGCCTGCGCGAACGGGAACGGTGTCTGGTTGACGCCCCCTGTCTCGGTGATCTCGATCTGGTCCTCCAGCTTCACCCCATCACGCGCGCCCACTTCACCGCAGTAGACCTCCAGACACAGGACCATGCCCTGTTCGATCAGGCGGTCCCCGTTCGGGTGCGGATCTTCCGGCCAGGCGATCGACGGTCCCTCGTCTTCGAGTCCCGCCGAGTGGGCGAGGCATTCGTACCGCTGGGCTCGATACTTCTCCGGGAGCCTGGGGGC
>DATDJD010000270.1:0-3958 GCA_036520695.1 Actinomycetota bacterium | reverse complement strand
AACGAGAGCGGCGGCACCCATGGGCAGATACCTGATCCGGCGAACGTTGTTCATGCTGCTGGTCCTGGTCGTCATCTCGTTCCTGACGTTCTTCGTCTTCATCAAGCTTCCCCCGGGTGATCCCGCACGTCGGCTGGCCGGCAAGGCGGGGACCCCCGAGGTCATCGAAGAGATCCGGGATCGCCTCGGCCTCAACGACGGGTTCTGGACACAATACGGACGGTTCGCGAAAGGTCTCGTTCCCATCCCCGGGTGGTGGTTGAACGAGCAGGTCTACTACAACTACGCCAACAACGTTCCGGTCAAGACCGAGCTCATCGAACGGGCCCCCATCAGCATCGTCCTCACGACGGGTGCGGTGATCCTGTGGCTCCTCATCGGCATCCCCATCGGGATCATGTCGGCGGTCAAGCGACGATCCCTGGCGGATCGCTCCGGCATGATCTTCGCTCTCATCGGCGTGTCCCTGCCGACCTTCTGGCTCGGCATGGTGCTGATCTACATCTTCTACTACAAGTTAGGCTGGGCTCCTCCGACTGGGCTCGACATCGGGGCCTCGCTGTCTGCCTCCGTCATGGAAGGCAAATTCGTGCTGGCGTGGATCACGCTGGCAGTCACCTCGGCGGCCTTCTATGCACGGATGGTTCGCGGCAACATGCTTGAGGTGTTGAGCGAGGACTACATCCGCACCGCCCGGGCCAAGGGGCTGGCTGAGCGGCGCGTCGTCTACAAGCATGGTCTGCGCGCGGCGCTCACGCCTGTCGTCACGATGCTGGGCCTCGACATCGCGTTCTTGCTGGGTGGGGCAGTGATCGTCGAGCAGGTCTTCCTCCTGAACGGGCTCGGACTCTACGCTCTGCAATCGTTGAGCGCCACCAACTTCCCAGCCGTCATGGCTGTGACGATCGTCGGCGCGATCTTCATCGTCATCGCGAACCTGGTCGTCGACGTGATCTACGCATGGCTCGACCCGCGCGTTCGCTACAGCTGATCGGCCCCACCCGAAAACTATCGAGAGGAGGAACCGTGCCCGATCCGCTGCTTGAGGTCTCCGATCTCAATGTACGTTTCAACACCGACGACGGTGTGGTTCGAGCCGTCGACGGCGTCTCCTTCTCGATCATGCCGGGCGAGACGTTGGGCATCGTCGGTGAATCCGGATCGGGCAAGTCCGTGAGTTCGCTGGCGATCATGGGGCTCGTCAACCGCTCCATGGCCGACGTCACGGGATCGATCGTCTTCAAGGGTCAAGATCTCCTCAACCTGCCGAACGACGAGATGCGGGGGATCCGCGGCCGTCAGATCTCCATGATCTTCCAGGACCCGATGACATCGCTGCACCCGTTCTATCGCGTGGGTGATCAGATCGCTGAAGCGATCTTGGAGCACGAAGACATCTCCAAGACGGAGGCCACCAAGTTGGCCGTCGACATGCTCGGGCGGGTCAACATCCCTCAGCCCGCAGATCGGGCCAAGCAGTACCCCCATGAGTTCTCCGGAGGTATGCGGCAGCGTGCCATGATCGCGATGGCGCTCGCCCTGAACCCCGATCTGTTGATCGCCGATGAACCGACGACCGCGCTCGACGTCACGGTGCAGGCGCAGATCTTGGGTCTCATCGACAAGCTCAAGGACGAGTTCGACACCGCGGTCATGATCATCACCCACGACCTCGGCGTGGTGGCTGAGTATTGCGACAACATCCAAGTGATGTACGCCGGCGGCATCGTGGAATCCGGGAACACCGACGACATCTACTACGAGCCCCACCACCCCTACACGTGGGGGTTGATCCAGTCCATCCCCAGGATGGACGAGGAAGAGGATCGACTCACCCCGATCAAGGGTCTCCCACCGTCCCTCATCAACCTGCCGAAAGGATGTTCGTTCGCGCCGCGCTGCCCTCACCGGTTCGAACGGTGTGGCCTCGAGCAGCCGGCCTTGGTGCCGACCGACGGCCACCATGCCGATGCCTGTTTCTTGACCTTGGAGCAGAAGCAGTCGGTCGTGCGTGAGCAACTGGCGGTGCAACCGTGAGCGCCCAGCCGTTCACGGGTCAGTCAGGGGCCGCGCCGGTCGCGGCGGAACCCCTCGTCAAGATCACGGCGCTGAAGAAGTACTTCCCGATCACGCACGGCGTCCTGTTCCAGAAGAAGGTCGGCGATGTCCACGCGGTCGACGATGTGGATCTGGTGATCTACCCGGGCCAGACGGTCGGTCTGGTGGGAGAGACCGGGTGTGGCAAGTCCACGCTGGCTCGCGTCCTCATGCGCCTGTACGAACCGACGAGCGGCACGATCGAGTTCGATGGCAACGACATCACCCATCTCAAGGGCAAGGAGCTGCGAGAGCTCCGCCGGGACATGCAGATGGTGTTCCAGGATCCGTACGCATCGCTCAACCCTCGCAAGACCGTCGGTTCGATCGTCAGCGAACCCTTCCAGCTGCACCGGACGGTCGAGCGGAGCAAGCGCAAAGCGACGGTGCAAGAACTGATGGAGCTGGTCGGACTGAACCCCGAGCACTACAACCGATACCCACACGAGTTCTCGGGCGGACAGCGTCAGCGGATCGGTGTTGCGCGGGCGCTCGCCCTGCGTCCTCGGATGATCGTGGCCGACGAGCCGGTGTCGGCGCTCGACGTGTCGGTGCAGGCGCAGATCCTGAACCTCTTGTCCGACCTGCAGCGCGAGTTCAACCTGACGTATCTATTCATCGCGCACGATCTGTCGGTGGTCAAACACGTCTCCGACCGAGTCGCCGTGATGTACCTCGGCAAGATCGCGGAGATGGCCGACGGCAACACCCTGTACCGCGAACCGCGCCATCCGTACACGGGCGCGCTCCTGTCGGCGGTTCCGGTGCCCGATCCCAAGCTCGCCCGGCAGAAGAAGCACATCATCCTGGAGGGTGACGTGCCGTCACCGATCGACCCTCCTTCAGGGTGCCGGTTCCACCCGAGGTGTCCACGGACGAAGGAACTCGCCAAGGCCGACGGCTCGCCTGACGGCGTCGAACCCCGTTGTCGGGAGGAAGAGCCCGAGCTTCGCTCGTTCGCGGAAGGTCAGGTCGCTGCGTGTCATTTCCCGCTCGAAGAATCTATCATCGGGTCCACGGACGACTGACTCGCTCGTCGACCGACCCCAGCCGACCACCGGAGATCGCATGCTGAACACGGTCATCATCGTCATCGACGTCATCGCGGCGTTGTTCCTCATCCTCACGATCCTGCTGCATTCCGGGCGGGGGAGCGGCCTGTCCGACATGTTCGGCGGCTCGTCCTCGCTGTCCGGAGGCACCGCGCTCGAACGCACCCTCGACCGTCTCACGGTCGTCTCGGGCATCATCTTCGGCCTCTGCACCTTCTGGCTGGCCTGGAAGTGGGACCCGTAGGATCCGAAACGCTACGTCGGAGTGGCGGAATTAGGTAGACGCGCTAGGTTGAGGGCCTAGTCCCCTTCACGGGGGGTGGGGGTTCAAGTCCCCCCTCCGACACCAGTCGACCTGCAGGAACGAAAGGTCGAAGTTGCCTGCTTGCCCGACCTCGGTTGGATCGAGCTAGGTTGGTCTATCTCACGGGAACCGGGTGGCCGTCGAGTTCGTGAGGGCCCATGTTCCGGTGCAGTTCGCTGCCGTCGCGGTGGATCCGTACCACGTGCCTGCGCGGTTGCCGACGGTCGTGCCTCCAGGGGCGGCGACCTGCTTGATCACGTAGCACGTGCCCGAGCGCGACATCTTCGCTGCACCGAAGGCCTGCCTGATCGGGACCCCTCCGGAGGCTGCCGTGTTGGTTGCGACCGACACCGAGTAGGGATTGGGGTTGGTCGATGCGGACGCCGTCGTGATGTACCTCAACGAGGGCTCGACCGCTCCCATCCCGGCGACCGTCGTACCCAGGTAGTTGCCGCTGTCTTGGTACACACTCTGGGCGGCCGCAACGGCGGTCCGAAGGTCCGAT
>DATDJD010000269.1:0-10558 GCA_036520695.1 Actinomycetota bacterium | reverse complement strand
ATGACGTCGAGCAACTCCGACCACTCCATGCCCCCGGAGAACAGGTAGTCGGTAGCGGGGAACACCGTCTCATCGAGCACATCGACATCCAGGTGGAGCCAGAAGCGCCCCGGAGTCCGGCTGAGGGCACGTTCGGTCTCGATCCCGACGGCACCCGGGCCGCGCGATCGCACCGCTTCCACGTCGACGTGGGTCAGTCCCTCCAACGAATCGGGATCGATCATGCCGTCCGCCAACGACTGCTCGAGATCGCGATAGCCCACGATCGCGGTGTCGTCGGCCGAGATGGAAGGGCCACCTGCCGCCTGGACCCAGGCCTGCGGTCCCAGTCCCAGCGCTGCCGCGACCGGCATGTCTGCCGCCTCTCCCGTCGGCGACGTCACCCCGTCATAGAGATCGAGATGTCCATCGAAGTAGGCGAGGCCTAGCCGGCCGACCGCATCACGTGCACCCGCGAGCGCACCGGGCAGTTCCGCACAACAGCCACCCGCCAGGAACGGTCGGCTCCCGGCGCGGATCGAGGAATCCACGGCCTGACGTATCCCGAGGGTGGCGATCATGACATCGGCACTGCCCACGATGCCGGTGTCCGGGTCACGCTCTTCGCCTCGGATCCGAACATCGAGATCGCCGGCGTCAGAACCGTCGATCGCATCGATGAGGCCCATGGCTCGGAGGGCGGCAGGGGCGCGCTCGGTGCCGCCGGATCGGCCCACGGAGTCGATCGGCACGCCGATCACGGAGAAGGTCATACGTTCACGACTTGGCTCGGTCGCCCTTGGGGTCGTGGAACGGTGCGACCTGCACCGTCGCCGACACCAGGCGATCGCGGACCTGTACGGTCCAACCGTCTGCGTCGATCTCACCGTGGACCCACGCCAGCGCGACCGATCCACCGCCCAGCGTCGGTGAAGGAGCGGCGCTGGTGACGTGGCCCCGCCGATCATCTCCGCGCAGCAGCGACTCACCGTGCCACAGGGTGGTGTCTGCGACGTGGACCGAAACGAGTCGACGTTCGCGCGGTCGTTCCTTCAACACCGTGAGCGCGGCCTCTCCCACGAAGTCGTGCTCCTTCCCCAGGTGCACGGTGAAGCCCAGACCACTCGAATACGGGTCGTCGAGCTGGCCGATGTCATGACCCCACGAGCGGAACCCTCGCTCCAGCCGAGCGGCGTCGAACGCGAACGCGCCCGCGTGCCGAAGTCCCAGATCGCTGCCCGCTACGACGAGCCGGTCGTACAGGTCGCTCACGAACTCGGTGGGCACCGAGAGTTCCCATCCCAACTCACCCGTGAACGACACGCGGAACGCCCACGCCGTGGCCCAACCGACGTCGATCTCCTTCGCGCTGAGGAACGGGAATGCCTCGTTCGACAGATCCTCATCGGTGACCCGGCCGAGCAACTCACGGGACGAAGGGCCGGCGACGTGCATCGTCGCCCAGCCACTCGTGACGTCGGTGACGATCGCATCGGTGGCGAGCCCGTTGCGCAACAACATCTCGGTTCGCCGTTGAGCCAACGTCGGCGCCAACACCAGGAAGCGGTCCTCGGCGAGCCGGGTGACGGTCGGATCCATCTCGATGCCGCCCTGCTCGTTGCACAGGACCGTGTACACGATGCGGCCCACCGGCACGTCGACATTGGATGCACACAGACGTTGCAGGCCCGCCAACGCGCCCGGTCCTTCGACGACGAACTTGGAGTAGGTGGACAGGTCGTACAGGGCGACGGCTTCACGTGTCGCACGGACCTCGTCCCGCACCGCGGGGAACCACGACGGCTCGTCGAAGTCGTAGGTCACCTCGGGGTCGAGGACGCGGGGCTCGAACCAGTTCGCACGTTCCCAGCCCGCGGCTTCGCCGAACGACGCGCCCGCAACCCGCATGCGTTCGTACAACGGGATCCGTCGGACGCCGCGCGCGGTGACCGGTTGCTTGCCGGGCCAGTGCATCTCGTACAGACCACCGAGCGATTCCACCGTTCGTTCGTGGAGCCAGCGCCGGTTGTTGGCCCATCGACCCATCCGCGCGATGTCGACGTCCGCGAGGTCATAGGTGGGGTGACCCTCCACGATCCATTCCGACAGAGCCATGCCCACGCCGGGCCCGTAGATGACACCTTGCGAGTTGAGGCCCGCGGCGACCCACAAACCGGGCACCTCGGGGAACTCCCCCAGTTGGAACGCAGCATCGGGCGTGAAGCTCTCGGGTGCGCGCAGGTAGTGGGAGAAACCGATCGTCTCGAGCTCGGGGAGGCGCTGACGTGCGTTCGCAAGCACCGGCGCGAAGTGATCCCAGTCGGGCCCGAACTCCACGAAGCCGGTCGTGGGAACGAGATCGGCGGCGATCGGCTTGCCGTTGGGTTCGAAGGCCCCGATCACGAAGCTGCCACGGTGATGCCGGATGTAGAGGTAGCCGTCGAGATCGCGCAGGAAGGGTGCCTCTTCACGCGCGCCTTCGGCCGGTTCGGTCATGACCCACACGTGCTCAGCTGGATACAACGCCACGCTCGCTCCCGCGAGACGTGCGAGCTCGCTGGTCCACAATCCCGCCGCCAGGACCACGGTGTCGGCTTCGATCGCCCCCCGGTCGGTCTCGACCCCGGTGACGCGAACGCCGTCCGCTCCCCGCGTGAACCCCGTGACCGTCGCGCCCAGCACGAACCGGGCCCCTCGGTCCTTCGCACCCTTCGCCAAGGACAGCGCCGCGTCGCCGGGGTTCACGGTACCGTCGGTCGGGAAGTTCACCGCACCCACCAGGTCGTCGATCACCGCCGCCGGCCACAGCTCGCCGAACTCAGCGGGCGTGAGGATCTCGGCCGGGATGCCGAAGTCCTGCGCCATGCCGACGCCGTACAGCGATTCGGTCATGCGCCCGGGCGTCCGCGCCACGGTGACAGCGCCATGCCGGCGCATCCCCGTTTCGATCCCGGTCTCAGCGGGCAACGACTCGTACAGATCAGCGTTGATGCGTGACAGAGCCGTCAACGCATGGTTGCCCCGAACCTGCGACACGAGGCCGGCGGCGTGCCATGTGGTGCCGTTCGTCAGGGTTCCACGTTCGAGGACCACCACATCGGTGAGGCCGAGTTTCGTGAGGTGGTAGGCGATCGAGGAACCGATGATGCCGCCTCCGACGATCACCACCTGCGCGCGTGAAGGCGGCTCACGCAAAGGCTCCAGGACATCTGCAGAGAGTTGATCGTTCGCGAGGTGTTCGGGGATCGTCATCGTGCTGGGGAGCCTATCCCGCGAGCGCCTCGGCGAACGTGCCGACCAACGCCATGTGTGCCTGATCGTCGGCCTCATCATCGGCGACCGGCAGGCTCGAGAACCGCGCCACGACCAGTTCAGCTTCGCCGTCGATCGTGACGTACTGGCCGTGGATGCCGATCGCACTGTAGAGCGGACGCGAGGGGTCGTAGATCCACCACTTGTTGCGGTAGAACGCGTTCGGGAACAGCGGATCGGGTTCGAACTGCGGCCCGTCGAGCCAGGCCTGCGCGCTGTCGGGCGCTCCGGTGACCGTGTCACGGACCCAATCGGCAGGCACCACCTGGGTGCCATCCGGCAGTACGCCACCACGCCGCCACAGTTCGCCGAACCGGGCCATGTCTCGCAGCGTGGCGTTGAACCCACCACCCCCGAATCCGGAGCCGATGGAATCGACGGCGAGCGAAGCGTCGAACTCGGCGCCCATCGGGGTCCAGAGTTCACGTCCGATCAATCGCGGGAGCCGCTCGCCGCTCGCACGCTCGCAGATCCACCCGAGCATCGAGGTGAGCGGGGTCCGGTAATCGAACGGACCGCCGTGCGGGCGGTCTGCAGTCATACCCGCGAGATAGGTGTAGGTGTCGAGCGGAGCCGTCGGCTCGGTGCGCGGGAACCAGCCGATCACCTGCCCGAAGATGTCGACGTCCCCTCCGACCTCGGCGTAGACCTCGCTGAAGGCGGTACCGGTCCGCATGTCGAGGACCTGCTGCACGGTCGCCTCTTCCCACGACGTGCCGGCCAACTCGGCGATGATGTCGGTGACGAGCGCGTGAGGGTCCAGCACACCTCGACCCACCAAGACCCCGGCCACGGTCGCGACGACGGACTTGGACACCGAGAAGCAGAGATGACGCGTCGCCGGCTCCATGTCGTTGGCGTAGCGCTCCCAGACCACCTCGCCTCGGTGCAGCACCACGATGCCGTCGATCGCGAGGTCGTCGAGCACATCGTCGATCGAGCGGGCGTGGCCCCCCAGTTCGATCGTCAGCGACCCGAGATCGCGCTCGACACGAGGAAGCTGCCACGTGGTCCCCGCCGCGGGGATCGGGGCGCACGGCACCAGTTCCTGGAGGTGCTGCAACCCCCACCGATTGAAGGGCGGCGCGATCCAATTCTCCAGGGTGACGAGTCGATCGGGCGGAGGAGGCGTGCCGTGCATCAGCCCACGCTCGTCGGCGGTCGGATCGATGATCGTCTCGTCGGTCGTCACGGCCAGCAGGCTACCGAATCACTCGCCCGAATCACTCGCCGAGCCACTGGCCGGATCACCGGGCTCGAGATGTGCCCTCAGGATGACGATCCACAGGCCGATACCTCATCGGTGGAACCTGCCGAGAAGCAACCGTGCGCATCGTGTGGTGCAGCGAACCCCCCCGGGGCGACGCATTGCTGGCAGTGTTTCGCGCGCCCCAACGTGAAACCATCTGCGGCCCCCACCGGTCCGTTGAGCGCCGCGCGCTCAGCGCCCGTTCCTGCGGGAGCCCAAGGTGTCCCTGGCCCAGAACGCATCCGGCCGGGCTTCCCACCGCCCGCACCGTTGATCACACCGACCGTCTCGTCAGGGTCATCCTCCATGGGAGCGAGCATGGTGGTCCGTGTCGTCGTAGGCGTCATGGCAGCGGCGATCGCGTACCTGGGCGTACAGCACTTCCTGCACCGTGGCGTGGAGATACCCGAATCGATCGCGGGCGTCCCACGCTTGCACGACGCCGCCTCGAAGGAATTCGAGGAGCAGATGAAGACCGAGGCCGAACGATCTGACGTGCAGGCCGTGGCCGGCATGTTCGGCACCGGCAAGCAGCCTGAATTCCTGGTGGTGGTGGTCAACGGCTCACCCAGCGAGTCCACGGACGAGCTCTTCCAGTCGTTCACCGGCGGCATCACCGAGGCAGGGGCCATGGTCGGCAGCGACAAGAGTCAGGGTGAACTCAAGGACGCCAGCTACCGATGCGTCGCCGCGAGCGGGAACGGGGTGCAGGTCGGCACGTGTATGTGGCGCGCAGACGACCACGTCGGGTTCGTGCTGGATCTCGACGGCGACATCAAGAGCGCCGAGCAGCTGACATCGCAGGTCTACCGAGCGCTGAACTAGCTGGCCGCGAACGCCTCAGCCCAGCGTGGGGCGTCCCATCGCGCGTCGCCATTCCTCGTTGAACCAATAGAGGAATCGGTCTTGCCGGGGGAACACGCCGCGCGTGAACGCTCTGGAGCTCACTCCGGTCTGCGCACGCTCGCACACCTCCCAGTCCTGCATGCTGATCGTGTCCCAGAACTCCACCGTCGCTTCGGGCTTGAACAGCGCGGGGTCGGCGATCGTCTCGGGTCGGAACATGAACTCGCTGACGACCGTGGTGTGGTTCGGGCCCTTCGGGTAGCCGATGTAGTACATCGCGGAGTCCGGGTGCAGGTTCAGCATCAGGTTCGGGAACTGATAGGTCCCGTAGTACATCTCGTAGTCCTCTGGCTCGAGATCCGGGAACTTCGGAAGTTCGCTGTGCCCGGTCTTCGTGAACGATGTGGCGCCTTCCATCATGCGATTGCCGTCGTCGGGGATCTCTTCATCCCAGACCTCGCCGAAGCGGAACAACGGCACGACCTGCACGAGTTCCGGGTGGATCTGCGGGCAGTGCAGGCACTCGTTGTAGTTCTCGACCACGATCTTCCAGTTGGCCTTGACCTCGTAGGCCAGGCGAACCCCCACCCGCAGCTCGTCCATCTTGAACCGGTCGAAGGCGGTGATCGTCTCGGCGCCGTCGTTGAGCGACTCGAGCAGCGTCTCCTTCGGCCCGCCGGTGGTCATGTTGACGAACACGAACCCCGCGTACGTGTCGATCGCGATGTCGTACAGGGGGTGGTCGGCTCGATCGAAGTGCTCGTCTTCTCGCACGTTGGGCGAGCCCACCAACTCACCGTTCAGGTTGAAGGTCCAGGCGTGGTAGGGACACACGAACGCCTTCCGGACGCTCTGGGTGCCCTCCGCGTCGTCCAGGAACTTCGTACCGCGGTGACTACACACGTTGTAGAAGGCACGCAGTTCGCCTGCGTCGTTGCGCACGATGAAGATCGATTCGCCGGCGATGTCACGGACGACGTGATCGCCGGGGTTCGGAACCTCCTCGGCCCGTCCGGCGCAGATCCACTCGCCCCACCAGATCTTCTCTTTCTCCTGCTCCCACACCTCACTGCTCGAGTAATCGGCGCTGCCGAGTGTGGGCCGCGGCTCCCATTCCACCTGGTCGTTGCGGATCTTGATCTCATGCTCGGTCTTGGCCATGTCGGATGGGCGTCCTTCCAGAGGTCGTATCGCGGATACCGTCAAGGATACGGCCCGGATAGACCGGCCGGAAGCGCACATCCGGCCTCAGCACCACGGATATCGCACTGATTGCCCCTTCTGTCTGCGAGAATCGCATCAATCGTGGCTGAACCTCGATTCGATGAGTTGGATCTGCGCATCATCGACGCCCTCGCCGAGGACGGGCGGCGCCCATTCACGTCCGTGGCTGAGGAACTCGGGGTCGCCGAGGCGACGGTCCGTGCGCGTGTCGCTCGCCTGCAACGGATCAACGCGATCCGGTTCGTGACCGACGTGAAGCCACACGAACTGGGGATGCTGTTCGCCTACCTCGGAGTGCGCATCGGTGGTCGCGAGGTGCGCCGTGCGATCGACGCGATCTGCGCGATCCCCGAAGCCGTCTACGTGATCGAGTGCACCGGTCGGTTCGACGTGCTGGTGGAGATCGTGGCCCAGGACGGGGACGATCTGCTGCGCGTGATGCAGGAGGAGATCCGCAAGGTACCGGGCGTCACCGAGGTGGACTCGTTCGTGGGGCTCCGCATCGCGAAGGGAACCTTCCGCTACACCGACCTCGGTCGATCGGGCGAACCGCCTCGATCTCGGTGAGGTGGGGCCGCCGGGGACCGGCCGGAGGGGTGGCTTGCCGACGCACGGTCGGCCGATCCCCGACGACGATCAGAATCCTCAGGCGCTCCTTCGCACGTGGATGTCGCGTTCATCGACGATCGCGACGTCTGGGTCGATCGCCGGTCCGACCGCGGAGCGAGGAAGCAGGATCACGGGTGCCGTCGCATCGGTGCCATCGCGCTGGACCGCGTAGGTCGTCGAACCGGACGGGAGGTCGACGAGGACCCCACGAACCCGCCCGACCTCACGGCCGTGGTTCGTCACCACGCGGGTTCCCACCTCGACCTCGGGGTCGACCGGCGAAGTGACGGTCCTGCGGGTGACCGCGAAGGACGATGCGAGCGCAACGCGGAGCTTCCGGGTCCAGCGCGACAGGGTCGACGGTCGCGGATCCGACCGTCGCTGCTGGGGCTCGTCGGAGCAGCAGCGTCGATCCTCGTAGGGACGCGGGTTCCACGTGAGCAAGGTCACGATCTGTCGCATGGTGCTCCTCCTTCCCCTGGAAAAGGAAAGAGGCCGCGACGAGGGGGTCGTCGCGGCCTCCAGTGGATCTGGTCGGCTGTTCGAGCATCACGCTACGAGCGTGCCGGAGCCGGGTCAACGAACGGGCGCCATCGCCACACGCTCGCCACAGCCCGATCGCGTGTTCGCCACACTTCGCGACGCGGCGAGCGTCGACGCTACGCCTGTGATGCGACGAAGTCGGTGAGTCCGGCACCGTCGGTGGTCGCCGAGCGCCGGGCGAGCCGGCGGTAGAGCATGCCGCCGGCCGCCAGCACCACGATGCTGGTGCCGAGCATCATGCTGCCGAGTGCGTTGAGCGCCGGGGTGACCGCCCCTCGGGCATCGCTGTAGATGCGGATCGCCACCGTCTCGCTCGATGCCGGACCCGAGAGCCACGAGGCGATCACGAAGTCATCGATCGCATCGACGAACACGATCATGGCCGAAGCGACGATCGCCGGCAGGAGCACCGGGATCACGCCACGCCAGAGCGCGCCCGCCGGCGAGGCCCCCAGATCCATCGCGGCTTCCTCGTAGCGCTGTTCCAGCGAGAGGAGCCGCGCTCGCACGATGATCACCGGGTAGGTCATCTCGAACGTGATCAACCCGATCGCTTGGCCGGCGGTCCCCAACGGCACGATCGTGAGCACTTCGGAGAACACGAGGAACAACGCGACGCCGATCATCAGTTCCGGCATCACCCACGACAAGGCCATCAGGAAGTTCGCGGACGCGGGGAGCGGGCCGCGCCAGCGATCGAGTGCCAACGCGAAGGCAACCCCCAACGGCACCGCGATCAGCACGGTGAGGGTCGCGAGCCGCATGCTTTGGAACAACGCGCTGCGGAGTTCCGGGCGGTTCCACGCCGACAGCGTCGGGTGCGAGAACCACCAGATCAACGACCAGCCCTGCGCCTCCACCAGCGAGCGCGTCGAGTTGAACGAGATCCGGATCGCGATGAGCACGGGCACCAACGACCACGACAGGTACAGCCAGGTCCACACCCACAGGAACCGCGCGCGGCCCCATGGGTTCGCCATCCCTGCGGCGACCCGTCGTGAGACGACGCTCATCCGGTCCCTCCATCGCGCTCGATCGCGGCGTCCCCGACCAGACGCAGGTACCACAGCATCGGCAGGATGAGAGCCGCGGCGAGGAGGCAGACCAGGGCAGCGCCCACGGTGGGTCCTGCGTTCCGCGCATGCAACAGGAAGTCGATCTGGTTCGCGAGCATCGTCGTGCGAGGTGAGCCCGACAGCAGATCGGCGGTGTAGTAGTCGCCCGTGATCGGCAACGCCACGATCAGCACACCGGCGACCACCGCGGGCCGGGAGAGGGGCCATGTGATGCGCCGGAACACCTCGCTGGGTCGCGCACCCAGATCACGGGCACCTTCGATGAGCGATCGATCGACCGCGTCCAACGATCCGAACAAGGGCAAGATCATGTACGGGATATAGCCGTAGACCAGACCCAGGATCACGGTGATCGGCTTGCCGCCGAGCCACTGCTGCGGTTGAGCGAACGGCAAGGCCTCGAGCACCCGATTGACCAGACCATCGTCGCGAAGCAGGTTGACCCAGGCCAGCATCCGCATCAGGTAGGAGATGAAGAACGGCGCCAGGAGTACACCAAGCAACGCACCTTTCCATCGGTGGGCGTGGCGGGACACCGTGTAGGCGACGGGGTAGCCGATCGCAAGGCAGAGCCCGGTCGCGATCGCCGTGTACGACACCGTTCGCAGGGTCGGGGCGAAGAATGCCCCCTCGGGTCGAACGAGTTGTCCCAGGACACCGGCGACGGTCGAGCCGTCCCACCGGAGCGGGTTCCAGACCGGGATCGGACTGCCGAACAGTGGGTCCACCGAGCCGAACGCCACCGCGACCATCGTGAACAACGGGAGCGCGAGGAACAACAACATCCACCAGGTCGCGGGCGAGGCCAGCGACGCCAGGAACCATCGCGGGTACCAACCGCGGAGTTCCTCGGGCCGTCGTCGTCGCCGCCGCCAGCGAGGCGGCGCGCTCAGCCCTCTATCCATGACTCCGGAACTGCAGCCACGCCTGTTGCCAGAGCGCGTCGGCGGGCACGCTGAGTTCGAGCTGCCGGTACCCGCCCGCCAGCTGCGCCGGCGTCACGTACGCCGACGCGAGGTTCGGCGTCCCGAGCCATGGATACACGCCGGCGGCGACCTCATGAGTGAGACCGGTCACGGGTTGTTGGTAGCCCACCCACGAGAAGTTCTCGACGGCGACCTCTTGATCCAGCAGGTAGTCCAGGAATCGGTGAGCGAGCACGGGGTGAGCGCAGCCCGCCACCACGCACAGGACATCGTTGTTGACCTCGCCGCGTCCATCGGGAGGGAACCAATACCCCAGGGTCTCCGCCGTCTCCTCGGGCGTGCCCGGGCCGTAGTAGGGAGCCGTCACCATGTCGCCCGACCACGCCTGGTGGATCCAAGCGCGCCCTTCGGGCAGGAAGGTGTAATCGTCCAGGGACCATCGAACGGAGGTGGTCTGCGTCATGTCGTAGAGATCCTCGGCCGCCTCGCTGATGAGCCGGGCGTCCTCCGTGTTGATGTCCTCGCCGCGCCGGAGCAGTGCGAGTTGCAGCCCTGCGCGGTAGTCGTCCAGAACGAAGACCCGTCCGCGGTAGTCCGGGTCCCAGAAGATGCCCCACGGGTCGTCGCGAGCGCCGGGGTCGATCACGAAGTCGCTGCGCCAGCCGATGCCCGTCGAGTACACGGCGTACGGCACCGAATAGCGGGACCCCACGTCGTAGAACGGACTCTGCAACTCGGGCCACACGTTGGCGAGGTTCGGCAACGAATCATGCCGCAACGGCTGCACCAGACCC
>DATDJD010000268.1:0-2460 GCA_036520695.1 Actinomycetota bacterium | reverse complement strand
CAGCAGGACGCCGTCGACCATCGTGAGCGCGCGTTCGACCTCGCCGCCGAAATCGGCGTGACCAGGTGTATCGACGATGTTGATCTTGACGGCGCCGTGCTGCACCGCCGTGTTCTTCGCCAGGATCGTGATGCCCTTCTCACGTTCCAGGTCCATGGAGTCCATCACGCGTTCCGCGACGTCCTGGTTGTCCCTGAACGCGCCCGACTGCCACAACATGGCGTCGACCAACGTGGTCTTGCCGTGGTCGACGTGGGCCACGATGGCCACGTTCCTGATGTCGTCGCGGGTGGGCACGGAAGGACTCCTGTCGAGCGGGGACCCGGCGAACGCCGGACCGCGCCAGTCTACCGACCATGACCGCGGGACAACTTCGAGGGCCGTTCGGCGAGCGTTGCGAGCCCCGTAGGTGTAGAAAGGGCCGAACTCCCACGTCGGAAAGGGCCCGAACACATGGAGAACCATCCGCAGGATCCGAAGCAGCACCCCCCCATCGACCGGCGCTCGTTCTTGCGTCGTGCGGCAGCCGCAGGGATCGCGTTGCCCTCGATGGCCGCGATCCTGGCAGCCTGCGGCAGTGGAGCCCAGGACACCGTGGATACGGGCTCCGCGTCGGCTTCGGGTGGATCGGGCGGCAACCCGTACGGAACGGGGGGTATCGAAGGAGCCCCGTACCCGCTCGCTCGACCTGACGCGCCCGTCACGTGGAACGTCCAGAGCGACAACCCGGTGATCGCGAGCGGTTTGGCGCCCGAGAAAGGTGCCACGCTGCGGGTGCTCGCCTGGCCTTACTACCTCGCTCCCTCGATCTGGAAGGCGTTCGAGAAGAAGCACGATTGCAAGGTCGAGGTGACGGAGTTCGCCGACATGGACAAGGGTCTGGCCAAGATCAACTCGGGTCAGGGTGAGTTCGACGTCTTGTTCGGCATGAACGTGTGGGCGGTGGGCCGTTCCATCGCAGCGGGCCTGCTACGACCGATCAACCTCGACTACGTACCCAACCTGTCGAACTCCTGGGACCAGTTCACCAGTCCGTTCTACGACGTGGGGTCCGTCTTCACGCTGCCGTACTCGATCTGGAACACCGGCATCATGTGGCGCAACGACATGATGGACCAGGACATCGCCGGCATGGCCAACCCGTACGAGATCTTCTGGGACGGCGCACCCAAGGACAAGACGCACCTGCTCTCCAACGCCCAGGACACGCTGGCCCTTCCGATGTTCCGCGACGGGCTCTCCGACGTGAACGTCACCGACCCGGCCACGATCACAGCCGCGAAGGACAGCATCGCGGAGGTCGTCGAGGCCACGAACGCGCAGTTCGACCACGTCGACTACACCGACATCCCGAAGGGGCAAGCGTGGCTCCACCAGTCGTGGTCGGGCAACGTGGGCAGTGCATTCCTGTTCCTGCCCAAGGGCGACGAAGCCCTCAACGTGTCCTACTACTGGCCGGGCTCTACCGACGGGATCCCGGGCAACGTCGACAACGACACGATCGTGCTCCTGTCCAGCGGCAAGGCGCCGGTCCTGGCCCACATGCTTGCCAACGACGTGCTGGACGCCGACAACGCCTACACGAACTACACGACCTGGACCGGGTACCAGATGCCGCAGAAGAGCTTCACGCCCGACCTGCTCGTGGGCAACTCGGTCGTGCCCGAGCACCTGTCCACCACGGTCGTCACCGAGGAGGACTTCGCGAAGGGCTCTCGCGAACTCGAGCTTCCGCCCGACGCGGACGCTCTGTGGCAGGCCGCCTACGCCGAACTCGTGGCGGGTGTCTAGCAGGGCCTGGTCGCCACGCTGGTTCTGGCCGTCGTTCGCCGCGCCGGCCACGCTGTACCTGCTCGTGTTCTTCGTGTTCCCGTTCTACGTCGTGTTGGCGGTCACGTTCGGCACCACGGATCAGATCCTGCGCCAGCCGGTGCCGTATTGGAACCCGCTGGACTGGAACCCATCGGTCCTGCAGTTCACGGTGTCGAACCTGATCCATACCGACGGCCTGTACTACGCCGCATTCGTCCACACGATCGTGTTCGTGGGGATCGCGACCGTGCTCTGCCTGCTGATCGGCTACCCCGTCGCGTACTTCTTGGCGCGTCATAGCGGCCGGTACAAGGGGCTGTTCCTGGTCGCGTTCTTCGCACCGTTCTGGATCTCGTACATGCTGCGGATGCTGGCGTGGATCTCGCTCCTCCAGGACGACGGGTACGTGAACAAGGGGCTGGAGGCGATCGGTGTGCTCGACGAGCCCTACCCGTGGCTCGCCGGGAAGCCGTTCACCCTGATCATGGGACTCGTGTACGGGTACGTGCCCTTCATGATCTTGCCGCTCTACGGCACGCTCGACCGGATCCATCGTTCGATGCTGGAGGCCGGCCGTGATCTGGGTGCCAGTCCGGCGGGCACCTTCCGCCGGGTGACGCTGCCGCTCTCCGAACAGGCGATCCTGGC
>DATDJD010000267.1:0-4424 GCA_036520695.1 Actinomycetota bacterium | reverse complement strand
TGCGGTTGCCACGCATCGTGATCGTGCACGTGACGTCGTTGCCGCTGCAGGCACCACCCCACCCGACGAAGTAGGCATCCTCATCGGGGACCGCCGACAAGGTCACGGTGGTGTTCGGGTCGACGTTCCTCTCGCATACGGTGGCACACCCGAGCCCCGCGGGCGCGCTGGTGACGACACCGGCGTCGCCCTCAACGTCCAAGGTGAGCTTGCGGATCGTGAGCTGACCGAGCGTGCCACCCCAGAGCCGATCCAGGTCGACGTCGCCCACGATGCCGGCCACATGGCCTTGGCTCGTGTACTGCCAGAGCACCCAGCCGTTGCCGTCCCAGTTGCCCGCGGGCACCAACGGTGAGGTCACGCCCCAGTGGGCCACCCAGAGCGGTGAGCCCCCTCGTGCGATGCGTCGGGTGTCGCCGAAGCGCTCGAGCCAGCCGTACGGGCTGGTGTAGACCATCGGTGTCACGCCGGTGAGCTCGCGCACTTCTTCGATCCAACGACGCGCCCACGTCGTCATCTGGTCCTGGGTGAGACCGTCGTTCGTCTCGATGTCGAGTACCGGCAGGAGTTCACCGGGTCGAGGGTTCGTCTGTTCCACGAACCAGCGCGCTTCGCGCACAGCATCACCCTGGGACTGGTCGGGTCGTGCGAAGTGATAGGCGCCCACCGAGAGGCCGTTCGCCTTTGCCTGTGCGCGGTTGAACGCGAACGTCTCGTCGAGGTAGTCGATGTCGTCGGTGGACTTGAGATAGGCGAACTCCTTGCCGGCGTTGGCCACACGCTGCCAATCGATCTCGTCCTGCCAATGGGAGACGTCGATGCCACGGATCGGCGTCGCACCCGCGGCCGCGAGCCGGGACGCAGAGCCCTGCAGCCGCGACGCGTCGCCCGATGCACCCGCGAACCCATCAGGTCTGGTGCCGGGCGAGGGGGTGGGTCCCCCGGCACCGGCGGCGATGGCTGGAGCCGCGGCGAGCAGGCCTACGAGCACGATCGCCGCGGTTCGAGCGAGGCGACGACGTCGTTGGGGGATGAGGTGGGTAGGCATGGGGGAAGTGAGATGGCTGGCGCGGAGTGCGCAGGGTACCTCGCTTGCCCCATCGGCGCCCGGAAGGCGGCGCTGAAACGGTGCGGCTCCGCGTGATCAGGCCATGAACGCCGCGATCCGTTCGGCTTCGTCCTCGACCGATCGGCGTTCGCCGCGGGTCAGCGTTCGGAACACGGTCAACGAGATCGCCCCGTCCTCATACCGCCAGGAGCCCGCGACCTGACCAGCGACCAGGAAGGTGGGGACCGAGTGCGGCGTCTTGGTGTGGAAGACCCTGGGGCGGAACGCTTCCGGGAGGATCTGGGTTCGGCGGGCATGAACCAGGAGGGTGGCGTCCCACGTGGGCAGGAACCGGACCGGCACCGGCGTGTCGACATGAGGCAGCGGCGCTCGAGGAACATCCACCAATGCGCCGCCCCCTTCATCGCGGAACCGTCGCAGCCGTGTTCGGGCGAGGGCGGCGTCGATCGTGGTCAAGGAAAGGCCTGCCCAACTCGCGATGTCGCCCCTGGATGCAGGTCCGAACCCCGTGAGATAGCGCCGCACGAGCAGGTCGACGCCCTCGTCGGGAGCGGCCGTGTCCGGGCCGACCCACGCCTCGGCGAGGCCATAGAGGTCGGCCCGGCGGTGCGCCCAGGTGCCCGAGGGCGGCACGCGAACCATGTCCACCCACAGACCGGCGCCGTTCCACGCGGTGGTGTCGAGGTCGAGCGCAGACGTGATCTCCTTCCGGCGCCGCGGACCTTCCGCGAGGAAGCTCCGCACCCGGTCGGCGGTTCGGCGCACGTCGGTATCGTTGCCCTGATGCCGGGTCGCACGTCGCCACCAGTCACGGCGAACCTCGCGCACCGCCTCGATCACCGGCCAGAAGTCCCGTCGGCTCGACATGTGGATCGTGGCGCGCATCATCGTCGCCTGGATCACGCGCCGGCGTTCCAATGCGGTCGTGAGGTGGGAGCGCTCGAACCCTTCGAGCCGGGACCAGAGTCCGATGTAGGCCGACGGCGCGTACTGGGTCTGCAGCAGTCCCGCCTGTTCGATCGCCTTCGTGAGCGCCAAGGGGGATCGGCGCAGCAGCAGTTGCCGTTCCAACAGAGCGAGGCGGAGTTCACGTTCGGTGAGGGTTCGATCCGGCACCGCGGCAGTCTAGGGCGGGAAGGCTACGGGTCGTCGCGTACTGAGCCTTCGCCCGCTGGGCTGCTGCCCGGTTGCTGCTGTGGGATGTTCTTCGCGAAGAGGAGCCCGATCATCCCGATGATCGCGAGGAGTGCGAGGGCGGATCGGAGGCCATCCAGTCGTGACTGTTCGTTCACGTCGAGGATCGCCTGGGTGGTCGTCGCGTCGACCCCCGCGTCCTGCAAAGCCGTCTCGAGGTCGGCGTCCGAGATGAAGGGAACCCCGCTCGCGAGTTCCACGCTCGCTTGCGAGACGACCTCCGGGGGCACCGCTGGATCCTCGCTGATCCCGCTGAAGAACGAGGCCGACAACGCCGCGATCAGGACCGAGCCGGCCAGCGCCGTGCCGAGCGATGCACCGAACTGCGTGGCGGTGTTCTGGAGACCGCCCACTTCGGGGCTCTCTTCGTCGGAGACGGCAGAGACGGTGACGCTTCCGAGCTGCGAGGCGAGGCCACCCATCGCCAGTCCGATCAGCAGCAGCGGCCCGGTCACGATGGCAGCGCTCGCGTTGACGTCCATCGCGCTGAAGAGCAGGACGATGCCCAGGACTGCCGCGACGAGCGAGAGCTCGACCACCCGTCGAGGCGAGACCGTCGGGAAGAACTTCGGGATGCCGGCCGCGGCGATCAACATCGTGATCGAGAGTGGCGTGATCTTGATCCCCGTGTCGATCGCCGAGAGACCAAGGGCGACCGACAGGTACAACGGGATCACGAAGAACAGCCCCATCATCACCACGAACTGGAAGAAGAACATGACGAGGCCGCCGGTCATCTGCTTGTTGTTGAAGAGCGAAGGGGTCACGAGCGGTTCTCGCCCAGCGGCCTCGAGGCGACGCACATGTCGCATGAACAGCCAGATCGCCACGAGCCCTCCGAGGATCAAGAAGATCACGGGCGACAGCCGGCCGAACACCGCTGGGGCGCCGTCGTTCGCGATCACCCATCCCCATTCGCCGGAACGGAGGACCCCGAAGATCGCGAGGCCCATACCCAGCGCCCAGAGCACGGAGCCCAGGAAGTCGAGGTGCGCGGGGTCCTCGACGGGCTCGTCGGCGATGCGACGACTGAACAGGAAGATGCCAACACCGATGACCACCTCGCCCGCGAAGACCCAGCGCCACGACGCGTAGGTGGTCGCGAGCCCTCCGATCAGCGGTCCGACCGCGATCGCGATCGCGCTCGCCGCGCCGACGAGCCCGTAGGCTCGCGGTCGGCCCTCGGGCGCGAAGTTGCCGGCCACCAGGGCGACGATGGCCGGCATGATGAGGGCCGCGCCGATCCCCTCCAGGAGTGACCACCCGAGCAGGAGGACGCCCAGGTTCGGCGCCAAGGCCGTCGTCAGCGACCCCGAGCAGTAGATGATGAGCCCGATCGTGAAGGCGCGTTTGCGGCCGATCATCGAGCCGATCTTGCCCCCCGTGACCATCAGCATCGCCATCACGAGCGTGTACAAGACGATCGCGGTCTGGATCCCGGTCACCGAGGTGTGGAGGTCGTCGGCGACGGTCGCGATCGAGACGTTCATCACCGAGCTGTCGAGCGCCATCAGGAACTGGCCGGCGCACAGCGTCAGGAGCACCACACTGGCGCCCTGAGCCGCACGTGCTTCCTGGGCATCAGGCGTCATCGGGCGGCACTCTATCGTGCGACGATGCGGCGACCTACCACCAGGAGCACCGCGAGCGCGACGAACCCGATCACGAACGATGCACCGATGCCCGCCGCCAACGGCGCATCGACGGCGGCGGCCACCGCGACCGCGCCCCCGCCCAGGCCGGCCCCGGCCGCCACGCCCAGCACGTCCATGAGCAGGACCGATGACAGTTCCCCCGACTCGCGTCCGGGAGTCGCCGCGCGCATCACCGCGAGCGGGATCGTCGGGAACGCGATCCCCATCCCCAAGCCCACGAACGCCCAGCCGACGAATGCCACCGGCAGCGGCACCTGGATCCACAACGCGCTCGCAACCAACACTTGGCCGAGCAGCGTGAAGGCAGTTCCGATCGACAGCAGTCGAGCCAACGGGATCCGCTCCGCGCGCCCCGACTGCCAAGCGCTGCCCAGTGCCCACGTGATGCTGGCGCCGGTGATGGCGAGGCCCGCCACCCCCAGCGACAGATCACGGATGTCGGTGAGCATGAGCGTCAGGAACGCGTCCATCGCCAGGAACCCCGCCGACAGCAGGAAAGCCGACGC
>DATDJD010000266.1:0-2113 GCA_036520695.1 Actinomycetota bacterium | reverse complement strand
GGCCCGTTGGGCCAGGAGATCGACGGGCTCAGCCGCACCGACTACATGTACTTCGTCGGCTCGGGCGAATTCGGGCCCAGCCTGGATGCCGAGCTGCCCGGCACGAAGGCGGGTGGCATCCTGAAGGTGACCGAGGAGATGGGCGACGGCGCCGGCGACGACCTCGTGGGCCAGGCCGCCGAGATGACGATCCTGGTCAAGGACGTGAAGGCCCGGGTCCTGCCGGAAGCCGACGACGACTTGGCCAAGACCGCCAGCGAGTTCGACACGCTCGCCGAGCTCCGCGACGACCTCCACACGCGGCTCCAAGAGTCGAAGGAACGCGAAGCCAAGGGGGAGTTACGCGACCGCGCGCTGCAGGCCCTGATGGATTCGGTCGAGGTCGACCTGCCCGATACCTTGATCGACGACGAGACCGAGCACCGCGTCACCCATGCGAAACAGCGTGCAGAGCAGAACGGCCTCACGATCGAGCAGGTCCTGGAAGCTGAAGGCTGGGATGAGGCTCGGCTGCGCGAGGATTCGCGCGATCATGCGATCCGGGCCATCAAGTCCGACCTGGTGCTCGAGGGTGTTGCCCGCGCCGCCGACATCCAGGTCGATGCCGACGAATTGGGCAAAGAGATCGGGGTCTTGGCGCAGGCCTACGACCGCGATCCCAAGGAATTGGCGACACAACTCGACCGAAGCGGTCAGATCGTGACGCTGGCCGGGGATATCATCAGAGGCAAGGCCCTTGACCTCCTGGTCGAGAAAGCCGATGTCACCGAAGAAGCACGCTCGCCCGAAGCCACAGAGACCACCGAGGGCACCGACGACGTCACCGAAGACACTGAAGACACCGAAGAGGAGACGCACGATGAATGACATGCACAGCGATCGCAGCCCCCAGGCGGCCTATGTCCCCTACGTGATCGAGCAGACCAGCCGGGGCGAACGGGTCTCCGACATCTACTCGCGCCTCCTGAAGGAGCGCATCGTCTTCCTGGGCACGCCCATCGACGACAACGTCGGCAACGTGATCATGGCCCAGCTCCTGCACCTGGAATCCGAGGACCCCGACAAAGACATCAGCCTGTACATCAACTCGCCTGGCGGTGTGATCACGTCGCTGTTCGCGATCTACGACACGATGCAGTACATCAAGCCAGACGTGTCCACCATCGTGATGGGCCAGGCCGCCAGCGCCGCCGCCGTGCTGCTGCTTGCGGGTGCGCCCGGCAAGCGGTTCGCGCTGCCGCATGCACGTGTCCTGCTGCACCAGCCCCACGGTGGGGCCGAAGGCCAAGCCGTCGACATCGAGATCCAGGCCAAGGAGATCACCCGGTCGCGGCACCTGCTGGAGCGCATCATCTCCGAGCACACCGGCCAACCGATCGACAAGGTCGCCAAGGACACGGACCGAGACTTCATCCTCACGGCGGACGAAGCGAAGGATTACGGGGCCGTCGACGAGATCATCACCGCTCGCGGGATCCAGGCCGAGCTTGCTTCCGCTGGGGTCGCTGGCGCGTGATAATGCCCGAACCAAGGTGGACCGGGGCTTGCCCCCGGGCTGCCGATGTACTCGTCGGAGAGAGAAGGCAGGCACATGGCGAAGTTCGGTGATTCGGACCTGCTGAAGTGCTCGTTCTGCGGGAAGAGCCAGAAGCAGGTCAAGAAGCTGATCGCCGGTCCCGGCGTGTACATCTGCGACGAATGCATCGACCTGTGTAACGAGATCATCGAAGAAGAGCTCAGCGAGACCACGGAACTCAAGCTCGATGAACTGCCCAAGCCGCAAGAGATCTACGGGTTCCTCGACGAGTACGTGGTGGATCAGGATCGCGCCAAGAAGGTGCTGGCCGTCGCGGTCTACAACCACTACAAGCGCATCCAGGTCGGTGCCAAGAACGACGAGGTCGAACTCCAGAAGTCCAACATCATGATCTTGGGCCCCACCGGCTGCGGCAAGACCTACCTCGCCCAGACGCTCGCTCGCATGCTCAATGTCCCGTTCGCGATCGCCGACGCAACGGCGCTCACCGAGGCGGGCTACGTCGGCGAGGACGTCGAGAACATCCTGCTGAAGCTGATCCAGGCCGCCGACTACGACGTGAAGAAGGCCGAGACC
>DATDJD010000265.1:0-8516 GCA_036520695.1 Actinomycetota bacterium | reverse complement strand
CAGGCAGGGCAAGACTGATGGCCGACATGGTCGCCGGCCGGGTGTGGGTTGAGCAACGCCGGCCCATCCGCCATATCGATCCCACGCTGCTGCTCGTGGTGGCGGGCCTGGTCATCGTCGGCCTCTTCGCCATCTATTCGGCCACCAGCCAGACCCTTCGCCAAGACGGGCTCGATCCGCTGTCCCGCGTCAACAAGCAGTTGGTGACCGCGGTCCTGGGCTTCGTCCTGCTGCTGTTGATCGCCACCTTCGACTACCGGTTCCTGAAGGTGTACGCAGGGTTCATCTTCGGGGCCACGCTGGTCATGCTGCTGCTGCTGCAGATCCCCGGCGTCGCCGGCAACGCCAGCGGGACCAGCAACTACATCAACATCCCCGGCGTCAGCCTGCTGCAGATAAGCCCGTCGGAGTTCGCGAAGATCGGGCTGATCGTGATCTTGTCGGCGATGCTCTCCGAGCTGCGCACGCCGGTCCCCGAACTCCAGGACTTCGTGCGCGTGCTGATGGTGGCGGGCGTCACGATGGGCTTGGTGTTCATCAACGTTGAGATCGGCACGACGATCGTGTTGATGGCGATCACCGTCGGGATCTTGGTCGTGGCGGGTACCAGGGCCAAGCACCTGATCACATTGGCCCTGGCGTCCCTGCTCTTGATCGGGCTGGCGTTCCAGATGAACGTGATCGAGGACTATCAGATCGCTCGACTCACCAGTTTCCTGGACTCCGAGAACGCCTCTGAAGACGCCCGCTACAACCTGGAACAGTCCGAGATCGCGGTGGGATCGGGCGGCATGTTCGGCCAGGGCTACCTGCACGGCACACAGACGGCCCTGGACTACGTGCCCGAGCAGCACACCGACTTCATATTCACGGTGATCGGTGAGGAGTTCGGGTTCGCCGGCTCGGTGTTCGTGCTGTCCCTGTTCGCCGTGCTGCTCTGGCGCGCGATCCGTATCGCGTTCTTATCCAAGGACGCGTTCGGGACCTACCTGGCGACCGGCGTGGCGTCCATGTTCGCGGTCCAGATGTTCGTGAACGTGGGCATGGTGATCGGGATCATGCCGATCACAGGCATCCCCTTGCCGTTCCTGAGCTACGGGGGCACGGCCATGCTCGTGAACTTCCTGGCGGTGGGGATCCTGCTCAACGTGCACATGCGACGCTTCAAGTAGCGAGCGCCCCGCTTCCGGGCCCGGTCAAGGGAAGGGTCGGATCGGCTGCGACACCTTCCACAAGAAGGTCGAGCCTTCGGGTCCGGTGTCCTCCAGGACGACCTCGCCGTCCATCGCGCGTGCCGACATGCGGGCCAGCGTCAGGCCCAGACCGACACCCGGGTGGGTACGCGTGTTGAGTTCCTCGCCCTGTTCCAACGGGTCGAAGATCCGGTCCAGCGAGTCCTCATCGATACCCGAGCCCTCGTCGATCACCCGTACCTCCGGCACGCCGTCGTGGATCGAGACCCGGATCTGGACGACGGAATCGTCCGGGGAGAACGCCATGGAGTTCTCGACCAGTTCTTCGAGGATGCGTCTCGCCGCCGTACGGTTGAGGCTCGCCATGGCAGGCCCCGGTGGGGCATCGACGCTGACGCGGTCGTGCATCGCGGCGACCTCCCGCGCGACCTGGGTCACGTCTGCCCATTCGGTGAGGCCCGCTTCCACCGCGGCTTCGAATCGCTGCACCAGACGGGCCAGACTATGCGCTCGGTCGACCAGGCTATCCAGGATCTGGCCACGTTCCTCGGGTGGCGCGGTGCCCTTGGCCAGTGTTTGCGCCATGCCCAGGACGACGGTGACCGGCGTGCGGAGTTCGTGACCCAGTCGGGAGATCAGTTCGTGGCGGCGCGCTGAGCGCTCCAGGAGGGCTTCCTGCGCGATCTCCAGTTGCCGGGTGCGTCGCCGTTCGCGTTCGAGGGCCTCGGTGAGCTCCTCGATGACCGTGGGTGTGATCTCGGGGGAGATGACGCCTCCGCCTGCGAAGGCCTGGCGGATCGCGTGCAGGATCTCGTCGCCATCAGAATCCTTCAGGACGTAGCCGGATGCGCCGGCGACCAGCATGTCTCGCACCGCGCGTTGATCCTCCGAGCCCGTCAGGGCCACGATGCCGATCGCGGGGTGGGACGCCTTGAGCCGCCGGGTGGTTTCGATCCCGTCCATCGAAGGCATCCGCACGTCCATCAGGATCACATCGGGTGCGGTGACTTCGACCAGGTCGAGCGCCTGGTCTCCGCTGGCTGCCTGGCCAACGACCGTCATCTCGTCGGTATCGAGCAACGAGATCAACGAATCGCGGAACCCCTCGTTGTCGTCCACCAGCAGCACTCGTACCTGCGGCAGTGACATCGGGAGAGCCTGAAGCTGGGCGGGGGCCGCCACGTCACTCATGCCAAGAGTGTCGGCACGAACGGCCGACGGCGGTATCCGACGCTCGCGGGGTTCGCTTCGGGGGACAGAGGGGCCATTCTCTGGTCCCTATGGACTAGGCCGTGCGGGTGAGGTCCGCACCAGGCCGCCGATCCAGGGAACATCGGAGTCGATCGGTTGCCGTCGTTGAGCGCCGAAGGATCCACCGCCTCCCGCCTGCTGCATCCGGTCACTGTTATGCTCGATCGAGATGTGCACGTGGAAACCGGGTCTCGTATCCAGGTCCGCGTGAAGCAACGATCAGACGTCGAGGTGGCGCGCGTCCGCCGCCGCGGAGCCCGGAACGGGCAGCCCGCGCGCGGAACCGCGAGCGCCGGACAAGGACAGACCGGGTGCGCGATCACGCGCTAGGCCCGGCGCGCGGCACCACACATAGCCGCAGCGCGGGTTCGATGACCGAACAGAACGTTTCCTTTGGGGCGAGACCCGCCCCGATCCCTGGTTCCCTGCGTCCCGGTCCGTCCCCTCGCGTCTCGCGAAGGGAGTAACCCACATGGACCAAGAAACACCGGTCGCGGCGCCCACGGCGCCCGGCAGCAATGGCTCAAGTGAGCCTGCCGACGAACGTCTCGCCGCCTTCAAGCGCGGTGCCCCGGTCGTCAAGCCGAAGCCTGCACCCAAGGCCAAGCCCGAACCGAGGCCCAAGGCCGAACCCAAGGTGGAGGCCGAACCGAAGTCCAAGACCGAACCGAAGTCCAAGACCGAATCCAAGCCCAAAACCGAACCCAAGCGCCCGGCGGCGAAGCCCGATGCCGGGAGTTCGGAAACGCAGCGCGCGAAGACACCCCAGGAGCCCAGGGCTCCACAGAAGCCGAGAGCACCGCGGCCGCCCAAGGCGGCGGATGGGAGCGAGTCAGCCGCGGCTGCACCATCGCCGGACGGGTCGTCAGATGGCGGAACCACGACCGCGGAAGGTACCTCCGGACCGCGGAAACGCCGTCGTCGTGGAGGACGTGGCCGCGGTGGTCGTTCGGGCGGAGCCAACGCCTCATCGACGACCACCGATATCGATCTCGACTCAGCACCCGCCGACTCGACCGCCCAGACACAGCGTGACGACGCCGTCCCCGATACGGACGCCGCTGAGAAAGGTCAACCGAAGCCCGCGAGCGGCTCGTCTCCGTCTCGTCGGAGCCGCCGAGGGTCCCGAGGTGGAGGTGGTGGCGCGGGCACGAAGCCGGCCGCAGCCAAGTCCGCGTCCGGGCGATCCGAGACCAAGAAGGAGACCCAGCGCGAGGGATCGGGGCAGCGATCGGCCAAGTCGAAGAAGGCCATGACCCTGGAGGAGCAGGTGGCCGCCGGGGGTCCCACCCGCGGGATCCGTTCCAGTCGTTCCCGCACGGGACGCAGCGGTGGCCGCGATGGACGCCGCCGTCGTGAACCCTTGATCGTGCCGCCTCGCTTCACCGACAAGCTCATGGTCATCACCGAGCACGGCGACCGGGACCAGATCGCGGTGCTCGAGGAGGACGTGCTGGTGCAGCATTACGTGACGCGGACCGGTGCCACGTCCATGGTTGGCAACGTGTACCTGGGCCGCGTCCAGAACGTGTTGCCAGGTATGGAGGCCGCGTTCGTCGACATCGGCCGAGGGCGCAACGGTGTCCTGTACGCCGGCGAGGTCAACTACTCGCCTGAAGATCTCGAAGGCAATGCACCGCGGATCGAACAGGTGCTGAAGGCCGGTCAGGCAGTGTTGGTCCAGGTCACCAAGGATCCGATGGGCGGCAAGGGTGCCCGCCTCACGGCGCAGATCTCTCTGCCGGGGCGATTCCTGGTCTTCGCTCCCGATCAGAACCTGTCCGGCATCAGTCGTCGGCTCGGTGAGGACGAACGGCGCAAGCTCAAGGCGATCCTGAAGAAGGTGAAGCCGCCGGAGCACGGAGTGATCGTGCGCACGGCCGCCGAGGGAGCGTCCGAAGCAGCCATCACCCACGACCTCACCCGACTCATCAACCAATGGGACGAGATCCAGAAGCGTTCCAAGAAGGTCAAGGCTCCCGACGTCGTCTACGAGGAGCCGGAGCTCACGGTTCGTGTGGTCCGAGACCTGTTCACCGATGAGGAATACCGGGGCTTGGTGACCGACTCGAAGCGGGTCTACGGCAAGGTCATGGACTACGTCAACGACGTGGCGCCCGACCTCGCGCCCAAGGTCACCCTGTCCGACGGACCGCTGCCGGCGTTCGAGGAGCATCGGATCGAAGAGCAGATCCACAAGGCGTTGGACCGCAAGGTATGGCTGCCCAGCGGTGGCTACCTCATCATCGAGCGCACCGAGGCCATGACGATCGTCGACGTCAACACCGGCAAGTCGGTGGGTAAGACCAACCTCGAGGAGACGGTGGCCAACACCAACCTGGAGGCCGCTCGCGAGGTCGCACGTCAACTCCGCCTGCGGGACATCGGCGGCATCATCGTGGTCGATTTCATCGATATGCTGCTGGAGAAGAACAAGAAGCAGGTCGAGGACGCTATGAATGAGGCCCTGGCCGTGGATAAGACCAGGTCCCAGGTGTTCGAGATCGGCCCGCTCGGGTTGATGCAGGTCACGCGCAAGCGCGTGAGCGGCGGCCTGGTCGAATCGTTCTCAGAGACGTGCCCCACCTGCGAGGGCAGGGGCATCCTCGTCAACTACGAAGCCTGATACCGGGCCTGATCCGGCGCTGGAGGAACTGACATGTATGCGGTGATCAAGACTGGCGGCAAGCAACACAAGGTGAAGACCGGCGATGTGATCGAGGTCGAGAAGATCGTCCACGAAGGCGAAACGATCACGTTCCACCCGCTGATGGTGGTCGACGACGATGGGGGAACCCACGTCGGCGCCGAGGCGGCGAAGGCAAGCGTGACCGCCAAGCCGCTCGGCGAGAAGAAGGGCGAGAAGATCAAGATCTTCAAGTACCGACCCAAGAGCGGCTATGCCCAACGCGGTGGTCACCGTCAGCTCAAGACGCTCCTCGAGATCGAAGACGTGAAGTTGGGTCCGGCGAAGGCGCCGAAGAAGAAGGCCGAGACGCCCGCCCCCGAGCCCGACGCCGCGCCGGAAACCGAGTAGTCGGGGCCTGCGCCCAGCTTTGCTACCCTGGAGACCTTATGGCACACAAGAAGGGCGGCGGCTCGTCCCGTAACGGCCGCGATTCCAACCCCCAGTACCTGGGTGTGAAGGCCTTCGGAGGCGAGACCGTCTCCGCGGGCTCGGTGATCGTGCGTCAGCGCGGGACTCGGATCCACCCCGGTGACGGTGTGGGCAAGGGCAGCGATGACACGCTGTTCGCTCTTCGCGAGGGGACGGTGACCTTCGCGTCCTCGCGGGGTCGCAAGTTCGCCTCGATCGTTCCAGCGGCGAACTAGACCCACTCACCGGCGCCCATGGCTACGCTGTGGCCATGAAGACGCGCGTGCTTGTCGTCGAAGACGAGCCGACGTTGGCCGAACCTCGATGGTCTCCCGGAGGTCACGAGGGGCCCCACGAGGCACCGCCTTCCGTCTCAGCCTAGGGTTCCGCCCTCTGTTGTGCCCCGCCACCCGACGATGACGCGACGAGCCCCGGCGCCGATGACCACGGTGGTGAGGATGACGATCACGGTGGCGGGGACGACTGAGTTCGAGCGCACCCGATCCGATTTGCCGTCCCCTTAACCCCTCCTTGTCCCGTTCGTTGCCGACCCCTCCCTACGTTGGGTCAAGTCGGAACACGCACCGAGAGAAGGAGGAGTCAGATGAACAAACGGTCAGCGATGTTGGTGGCTGCAGGCCTCGTGTTGGCTCTGATCGTGGGCGGGGTGGCCATGGCGGTCGGGGTTACCGGTCCACAAGCCAGCCAGGCAGCGCCACGGGCGTCCCAGCGGAAGGCTCGTCCGCCGATCATCCGGACGCAACGTCGAACCATCATCGTGCACAAGAAGGCTCCCGCCGGCGCCTCGGCCACCATCCCGGTTCCGGCGAGCTCAGCTCCGGCTTCGAGCGGCTCGTCGGTCACCAGCGGTGACGACCATGGCGGTACCTACGAGGATGACGAGTCCTCCGACGATGACGGTTCCGAAGATCAGGCGGACGACCACGGTGACGACCACGAGGAGCCAGTTGGAGACGAGGACGATGACTGAACATGCCCCAACGAAGAGGCCGAAGCGGTGGGCCAAGGGACGGGTCAGGGCCCTCGCCTGGGGGACCGGTGCCGCCACGTTCCTCGCGGGCATCGGGGTGCTCGGGGTGGCCCCGAAGCCCGCCGCTTCGGCGGCGCCGGGCGGTCGCCTAGCGCCGAGGCGACAGGTGATCGTCCGGCACATCACCCGCCGGGTGGTGATCGTGGAGCCCGCGACCTCGGCACCGGTGACCTACGTGCCGGCTCCCACGACCCAAGTGGGATCAACCGGTGGGTCCTCCGGCGTCGTGGCGCCGGCTCCGCCGCCACCTCTCCCGCCCGCATCAGGAGGTTCGTGATGACGCTCCTCGACGATACGCGCAGGTCGGAGTCGTTCCGTTCGATGGGCACCCAGGTCACGGTCTACGGACCGGCGGGTCGCGCGTTCGCGCGTTCGCTCCCTGAGATCGTGGCGCTGTTCGAAGCCGAGGAGCGACGGTTCTCCCGGTTCCGAGGTGACAGCGAGCTCGCCGAACTGAACCGGCGAGCCGGGTCATGGACCGCGATCTCGGAGGTATTCGAGGAGGTGCTGCGATGCGCCCTCGCCGGCGCCGCTCGGAGCGGCGGAACGTTCGATCCCTCGGTGCTCGGTGCCGTGATCGACTCCGGCTACGACCGCGACTTCGACGAGGTCCTG
The DNA here is from genome assembly GCA_036520695.1 of Actinomycetota bacterium. GTDB lineage: Bacteria > Actinomycetota > UBA4738 > UBA4738 > HRBIN12 > JAOUEA01. The sequence goes on along the minus strand of DATDJD010000265.1, from coordinate 1,309 downwards.
GCAGGCGCGCGCGGGGTGCTTCACCCGTCTACGCCATGCGCCCGTTGGCGCGAGATCGAGGTTCGCCCGGGTTGGGTCCTGCTCCCTCCAGGCGTCGGGCTGGATCTGGGTGGCCTCGTGAAGGGGTGGACGGCGGACCGGGCGACAGATCTGGCGCTCGGTCGCGGACTGCCATGGGTCCTGGTGTCGGCCGGTGGTGACCAGCGGATCGCAGGCTCCGCGCCGGTCGTGGAGATCCCGATCGAGGATCCGGAGCGCCCGGATCGGATCGTGACCAGCCTGCGGATCGATCGCGGGGCCATCGCGAGTTCATCGACCGCGAAGCGAACATGGGGGTCGGGACTACACCACGTGATCGACCCCCGCACCGGCGCCCCCGCCGAGACCGACGCTGTCCAGGTCACCGTCTGGGCACCCACGTGTGCCGAAGCGGAGATCCTCGCGACCTGGGCGCTGATCTCCGGCGTCGCGGCAGCGGAGCAGATCCCGGCAGCGATCGTCGGCGTGGATGGTGCCGTGACCCTCAGCTTCGCTCCCGGATCGGAAGGGTCGGCGGCATGACGACCTGGATCCTGTTGCGCTCAGCAGGGATCGGCGCCTACTTGATGCTGTTCCTTTCGGTCTCGTGGGGTCTGATCTCCACCACCGCCGTCGTGTCTAAGCGCGTGTCGAAACGATCGGCCAACCTGTTCCATCAGTTCACGGCGAACGCAGGACTCTTGCTGCTCGCCATCCATATGGCCCTGCTCCTGATCGACGAGTTCATGCCGTTCGCGATCGCCGACCTCTTGATACCGATGCGCTCGACCTACCGGCCGGTCGCGACCGGACTGGGCGTCGTCGGGATGTACCTGATGGTCGTGATCCTCGTGACGTCGTGGCTTCGCAAACCGATCGGTCCGGCATGGTGGCGCCGGTTGCACCTCCTGTCCGTCCCAGCCTTCACGGTGGCATTGGCGCACGGGATCTTCGCCGGCTCCGACAGTGGACGTCCGTGGGCGATGGCGATGTACGCGATCACCGGCATCCTCGTGCTCTTCTTGGTGATCGTGCGGGGACTCACCCATGGCTATCGGCCTCCCCGTGGCGAGCGGCCCAGCCGAAACGTGTCCGCGCCGCCAGCCCATGAGGGTGCTCCGGATCCGGCGATGACGGCCCAGGCGCCTAACGTTGCAGTCTCGCCGTGATCTCCTCGACCCATGCTTGGATCTCGGGTTTCCTGCTGCCTGACTTCGCTGTCAGGTAACGAACGTTCTCGCGCATATGGCGCTTCTTCGAGGTCCTCCGCATGGCTGCCAGCGGGCTCAGC
>DATDJD010000264.1:0-3415 GCA_036520695.1 Actinomycetota bacterium | reverse complement strand
TCGAACGGGACGCCCATGGTGGCGAGCAATATGGGGCGTCCCGTCGCATCGTTCGGAACCATGGAGGCAGCGCGGCGTTCGCCGGTGCCCAGACGCATCGGCTACTCCGGACGGAGCTGCCAGGTGGGGATCGCTCGTGTCTTGACGCGCAGCTTGCGACGCCAGCGAGGCATGAAGATCAACATCCAGAACCCCACCACGATAGGCGCCAGCGCCCATGCCGCTGGGCCTTTAGACAAAGCGAGGGCCACGAACCCGACGCCGATCGCGACCGCGAACGCCATGACCTTGATCCGCTCATCCCGCATCTCGCGCATGATCCCCCAGTACTGCTCGGACGGGATCTGATTCGTGTTCCACCGCTTCGAGCACTCCGGGCATGTCCACGTCTCGCCGTACGGGACGTACTGCACCTGGCCGCAATCGCATCGCACGGTGATCGGCGCCCCTCGCATGAGCGCGATGTTACTCCCCGGGCCGACCGGATCGCGCCCAGCATCATCCGGAAGGGCTGTCACATCTCTCCATTGCAGCGCTCGGGAGCGCGTGCTATACCGCCGACGACACCCCCGAACGGGGGGACGGGAAAAGGAGGTGTCGCGTGGCTGAGGCGACGATCGAGGAACGCCAACTCCTCAAGTCGCTCCACTGGTGGGACGGGTTCGTGATCGCCCTCTGCAATCCGGGGTTCCTGATCGCGTCGCTCGGGTTCTCGCTCAGCACGGTTGGAGCTTTGGGGTCGGTCGTTCTTTGGGGAACCTCCGCACTGGTCGCGCTCCTCCAGAACTGGATCTACTCCGAATCCGCGGCGATGTTCCCTGACAAACCGGGTGGGATCGCCATGTACGCCCATGAAGGCTGGAGGAGTCGGTTCAACCTCTTCGGCCCGATCGCCGCGTTCGGATACTGGATCGGTTGGTCCGTCGTGCTGTCGTTGTTCGGCAACCTGATCGGTGGGCTGGTGACGACGCAGTGGTTCTCGACCGCGAAATTCGGGGGACCTGCGGGAGATGCCGAGCTTTCTGACGGGGGCTACTTCAGCACCGGCACCGTCGACATCGGTCTGCCGCAGTTGATCGGTATCGGGATGATCATCGCCGTGTGGCTCTTCAACGTCTACGGGGTGAAGCCTTCTCTGTTCCTCGGCTACGTCACCGGGATCCTGCTGATCGTGCCGCTCTTCATCTTCATCGTGTTGCCGTTCCTCACCGGCAAATGGGAGAGCTCCAACGTCGAGTACGCGAGCGTGGAAGGCTTCAGCGATATCGGCGTCGCGTTGATGTGGCTGTTCCTGATGTGTTGGTCTGCGTACGGCGTAGAGGTCTGTGCGAGTTTCGCGCCGGAGTACCACGACACGAAGCGGGACACGGCGCTCGCCTTGCGCTCGGCAGGGATGTTCTCCCTGTTCGTCTACATCATGATGCCGCTCGGCTTGGGCGGCGTGGTCGGCACAGCGGGCGATTACGGCCCCTTCTATGTCGAAGCCTTCAAGACGATCGCCGGCGACTTCATGGGTGGGATAGGACTCATCTGTCTCATCGCGAGTCTCATCCTGTCGATGAACACGGCGACCGCCGACGGTGGCCGGGCCCTCTACGGCATCGCTCGCGACGACATGACGATCAAGCAACTGTTCCACCTGAACAGGTTCCACGTGCCGGGACGTGCCATGACGGTGGACATGGTCGTGAACGTGCTGTTCATCCTGTTCATCGCGAACAACCTGGCGCTGCTTTACGCGTCCAACATCGGTTACGTGTTCTCACACGTGCTCGCCCTGACCGGTTTCCTCCTGCTTCGGAAGGACCGGCCCGATTGGCCGCGTCCGATCAAGGTGGGAGGTCTCTGGCCCGTGGTAGCCGGCCTGCTCGCCCTGTTCAACCTGGTCTTGGTGATCTGGGGCGTCACGCAGCGTGACCTCGCCTCGGCGATCGGTGGCTACGACTTCAGCAGCTCGTTCTTCGTGGGCGTGGCCGTCCTGATCATCTCCGTGCTCTTGTTCTTCTACCGGCGCGCGGTGCAGGACAAGGCCAAGATCACGTTCCGAGACCGCGACGTTCGGCTCACGCCGACCGATGAGCAGATGGCGTTGCTCCGTGAGGAGGTCGGAGCGAAGTAGCGGACGCAGGGTGGATGAGGACTTGGGGGCGGGCAGCCGCCCCCTTTTCCTTCTCACGCGCGGGCGGCGCAGATCGCCGTGGACGATTACCATCGAGGCAGGTGCCGACGATCAGCACGGAGGTTGAGGGATGACCGAGAAGATGTGGGGTTCCGAGCCGTTCTGGGGACTCGGGTACGAATGGGATCCGGACTGGGTCTACACCGACCGTCAGAAGGAACTTCGCGCCACGCTGATCGAGCTCTGCGAGACTGAGCTGCGCGACAACGCGAAGCGCTTCGACGACGAGCTGACCTTCCCTCGGCGCAACCTGGAGCTCCTCGGCGAGCACGGGTTCCTGGCACTCACGGTGCCCGAGGAATACGGCGGGCTCGGCGAGGATCACGTCGCGTACTCCATGGTGTGCGAGACGATCGCGCGATACGGCTGCGCGTCCACCGCCATGTGCTACGTGATGCACATGGGTGCGGTGAACGCGATCATGTTGCGCGCGACCCCTGAGTTGATCGACAAGTACATCCGTCCGCTCAACAGCGGCAAGCTCGGCACGCTCTCGTATTCCGACCCCGAAACCGGGTCGCACTTCTGGTACCCGATCTCGTCCGGTGCCTCGAAGACCGACGGCGGGTACACCGTCCGCAAGAAGGCGTCCTGGACCACCTCGGGCGGGTTCGCCGACTTCTACGTCGTGCAGACCACCAGTCCCGATTTCACGGGCTACGACGACCTGTCCGTGTTCGTCGTCGACGGTGAGCACATCAAGTCCCAGCCCTCGTTGTGGGACGCACTCGGCTTGCGCGGCAACCAATCCGGTCCCATCGAGATCGACGGCGTCGAGATCCCGGTGGAGCAGTTGGTGGGGCCGACGGGCGACGGCGCCACCTCCAACGACGAGTCGGTCGACCCGTGGTTCCTGATCGGGTCCGCGTCCGTGTGGAGCGGCTTGGCATTGGGCGCGATCGACATCGCCAAGCGTCACACCACTCGCAAACGGCACGTCGACGTGGGCATGCGTGTCGCGGACTACCCCACGATCCAGGACTACGTGGGTGAAGCCGTCATGGATACCAACGCGTGTCGATTGTTCACTCTGTCGGTCGCCCAGGCGATGGACGGCGCCACCGAACACAACACGGTGAACCCCGGACCGGGCGAGTTGGCGCGCGGCAACTTCCTCCATTGGGCGTGGCAGATCAAGTTCGAGGCCGCGAAGAACACCGCTCACGTCGTCGACAAGATGCTGCATGCGTGCGGTGGGTCGGGGTACAAACGTGACATGGAGTTGGAGCGCTACCT
>DATDJD010000263.1:0-9842 GCA_036520695.1 Actinomycetota bacterium | reverse complement strand
CCTTCGCCCACCGGCACGCTGATCGGCGAACCCGTGTTCCGCACGGGCGAACCGCGCACCATGCCGTCGGTCGGCTTCAATGCGATCGTCCGAACCTGGCTGTCGCCGATGTGCTGGGCGACCTCGCACGTGATCGTGGTGGTCTCCCCGCCAAGCTCGACGTCGACCTGGAGCGCCGTGTTGATCTCCGGGAGCTCCGAAGGCGGGAACTCGACGTCGACGACGGGGCCGATGACACGCACCACGCGTCCGTCGGCCTGCGCGTCGTGCTCTGGTCGCTGTACGTCCGTGGTGGTTGCTGACATGGTCACTCTCCCGATGCGGCGGACAGGGCCTCGGCCCCGCCCACGATCTCGCTGATCTCCGTCGTGATCTCGTCCTGGCGAGCGCGGTTGGCCTGCCGGGTGTAGATCTTGATGAGCTCTTCCGCGTTGTCCGTCGCTGCCTTCATGGCACGTCGGCGAGCGGCGTTCTCCGATGCCGCCGACTCCAAGAGGGCGGCATACACCTTGGTGATCAGGTACTGAGGAAGCAGGTGGTCCAAGATCTCGGCGGGGCCGGGCTCGAAGAGGTACTCCGCGCTGGGTCCCGCGGCGGTGCCGGTGACCTCCTGCGGAGCGATCGGCAGGAATCGCTGTTCGGTGGCACGCAGCGTGAACGCCGACCGGAAGTCCGTGTAGACGCAATGGAGCTCATCGATCTCACGCTCGGCGAAGTCACGGATCAACCGCTCCCCGATCTCGATCGCGACCTCGTAGCTGGGGACCTCGCTGTACCCCTGCCAGTCCTGGTGGATCGTCACGCCACGGAACCGGAAGTACCCCACGCCCTTCTTGCCGCTGACGTAGAGCACCGGTTCCAGTCCGCGGCCGCGGATCGACTCAAGCTGCTGCTCGGCGATCTTCAGGACGTTGGAGTTGTACGAACCCGCGAGGCCTCGGTCGGAGGTCACCACCAAGACACCGACCTTCGCGGGGTCCTCGCGGTCGTCGAGCAAGGGGTGGGAGACCGAGCCTGCCTGCGCCGCGACATCCTCCATCGCCTGCGTCAGTTGCACCGCGTACGGCCTGGAGGCTTCCACCCGTTGCTGGGCTTTCACGATCCGCGAGGACGCGATCAACTCCATGGCACGGGTGATCTTCATCGTCGACTGGACCGAACGGATCCTGCGACGAACGACGCGGAGTTGGGCTCCCATCTACGGCGCCGGTTCGTCCGACGCGCCCGGAGGTGCGGACTTCTCCTCGAACGACTCCTGTTGAGCCTGCTCGACGTCCTCGACGCGCCCCTCCATCGTCGTATCGACGGTCTCGTCCTCGACCGAGGACATCCGGTCCCAGCCCACGTCAGGCTTCACCTCGTCGGGCGGGGTCGTCTCTCCCAGCGCGGCGTCAGAGCCCGGGCCCGATGCGGTCGGCACGAACGTGGACTTGAAGGACTCGATCGCGGCCTGGAGCTCCGCTTCGGTCTCATCGGTGAGCTGGCCCGTCGTGCGCATCGTGTCCAGGATGCTCGCGTTGCGGGTGCGCAGGTACTCGCCCAGCTCGACCACGAACCGCTTCGCGTCGCTGACTGGCAGGTCGTCGAGCGCCCCACTGACGGTGGCCGCGTACACGTACACGACCTGCATCTCCATGGGCAACGGCGCGTTGCGAGGCTGCTTCAACACCTCGATCACGCGGGCGCCTCGTGACAGCTGTTGCTGCGAGGCCTTGTCCAGCTCGGACCCGAACTGCGCGAACGCTTCCAGCGCGCGGTACTGCGCCAGGTCCAGGCGCAAGCGCCCGGCGACCCTCTTCATCGCTTTCGTCTGCGCGTTCCCGCCGACGCGACTCACCGACGTACCGACGTTGATCGCAGGGCGGACACCCGAGAAGAACAACTCGGACTCCAGGAAGATCTGCCCGTCGGTGATCGAGATGACGTTGGTGGGGATGTAGGCGGAGATGTCGCCACCCTTGGTCTCGATGATCGGCAACGCCGTCATCGATCCCGCACCGAGCTCATCAGAAAGCTTCGCGGCGCGCTCGAGCAAACGGGAGTGCAGGTAGAACACGTCGCCGGGGTAGGCCTCGCGGCCAGGCGGGCGACGCAGCAGCAACGACAAGGTGCGGTACGCCGTGGCTTGCTTGGACAGGTCGTCGTAGACGATGAGCGCCGCCTCGCCGTTGTACATCCAGTACGCACCCAGCGCCGCGCCGGCGTAGGGCGCGATGTACTGGAACGGCACCGGGTCGGACGCGGAGGCGTTGACGATCGTCGTGTACTCGAGCGCGCCGTTCTCGCGCAGCGTCTCGGCGACCTCCGCGACGGTCGAGGCCTTCTGCCCGATCGCGACGTAGATGCACTTGACCTGGTTCTCGGTCCCCCACGATTCGCGCTGGGCGATGATCGCGTCGATCGCGACGGCGGTCTTGCCGGTCTGGCGGTCGCCGATGATCAGCTGACGCTGACCCCGCCCGATCGCGGTCATGGCGTCGATCGCGGTGATGCCCGTGTAGAGCGGTTCCTTCACGGGCTGCCGGCTGACGACGTTCGCGGCCTGCACCTCGAGGTTGCGCGTTTCGGTGCTGGGGATCGCGCCCTTGCCGTCGATCGGGCGGCCGAGCGCATCAACGACGCGGCCCAGGAACCCGTCGCCGACGGGCATCGACAAGATCGTGCCGGTCTGCTTGACCGGGTCACCTTCCTCGATGTGCGAGGATTCGCCCAGGATCACGCAGCCGATCTCGTCCTCGTCGAGGTTCAACGCCAGCCCTAGGATCCCGCCCGGGAACTCGAGCAGCTCGTTCGCCATGGCGCGAGGCAAACCTTGGACGCGCGCGATCCCGTCACCGGTCTCGACGACGCGACCGACCTCACCGCGCTCCACGGTGGGCGAGTAACTCTCGACGTTCCGGCGGAGCGCCTCCGCGATGCTCGCGGGATCGATGTTCAGTGCCATACCCTCACACGCTCCCTACTGTCCTGTTGCGAGCTGTTGCTTGGCCCGGTCGAGCCGGGTTGCCACCGAGCCGTCGAAGACTTCGTCGCCCACGCGAGCCACGACGCCACCGACGACCGTTGGGTCGACGACGACCTTCACGTCGACCGTGCGACCGGTGGCCTGCGACAGAGCCTGGGCCAACCGATCACGTTGTGCATCCGAAAGGGCGACGGCGCTGCGCACCTCGGCGAGCGCGTGATCGCGTTCACCGGCGGCTCGCTCGGCGAGTGCTTCGACGACCTGCGGGATCTCCCGAGCCCGCCCAGCGTCGATCACGAACCCCAGCAGGTTGACCGTGACCGGGTTGGCCCGGTCGCCCAGCAGCTCGGCCACCACGGCCTTCTTGTTCTGCGCCGGCAGCGTGGCATCGGTGAGCGCCTCGCGCAGCGGCGTGTTCTGTTCCAGCGCCTTGGCGAACCCGTAGAGCTCGTCCTCGACCACCGGGAGCACACCCTCGGCCCGGGCCACCGAGAACATCGCCTCGGCGTAGCCGCTGATCAGGTCCTGGTCGCGTGTCATGTCAGTTCTGCGCGTTCCCGCGCGTGACCTCGTCGATGTAGTCGTCGATCAGGCGAGCGTGGGCACCCTCGTCGAGGGACTGACCGACCACTCGCCCGGCCAGTTCGACCGCGATCTCGCCGACCTGGCCCCGGAGTTCGGAGAAGACGCGGTCGCGCTCGACGCGGATCTCTTCTTGCGCCCGAAGGACGGTGGCTTGGGCCTCCTCGTTGGCGGCTGCCTGGATGTCGATCCGAACCTGGTCGGCGGCCTTGCGAGCCTCCTCGATGATGCGGTTCGCCTCGCCCTTGGAATCTGCGAGCTGGGCCCGGTAATCCGCCAAGAGCTGGTCGGCTTCGTGACGGGTCGTTTCAGCCCGCTCCAGCTCCCCTTGGATCTTCGCGCGACGCTCCTCGAGCATCGTATTGAGCCGCGGCAGCACCCACTTCCACATGAAGAAGAACAAGACCGCGAACGCGAGGGCGCCCACGACGAGCTCTTCCCAATGGGGATAGAGATCCGCTTTGTCGTTCACTTCCTCCTCGGTCGCGGCGAGGAGAGCCAGGATCGTGGCGATCACGGTGTGGCTCCTCCCTTAGATGATGAACGAGAACGCGATGCCGAACAGCGCGAGCGCCTCGATCAACCCGATGCCGATGAACATGGTGGCCCGAACCTGCCCTGCATACTCGGGCTGTCGGGCCATGGCCTCGACCGACTTGCCGATCAGGACCCCCAAGCCGATGCCAGGGCCGATCGCGGCGAGCCCGATCACGAGCCCCCTGCCGATGGTCGCGAGACCTTCGCTTGCGTCCGCGGCCTGAGCTAGTAGAGCCAACATCGATAACGCCTCCTTGGTCCTTTGGCTTGATCTCTTGGCTTGGGTCAGTGCTCCTCGGCCATCGCGCCGCCGATGTAGGAGGCGGTCAAGATGGCGAAGATGAATGCCTGCAATCCGGACACGAAGATCTCGAAGCCCACGAGCGCGACACCGATCGCGAACGAGAACGGGGCGAAGATGATGGTGAACCCACCTTGGAGCATGGCGATCGTGCCCAGGAAGAACACCGCGAGCAAGAAGTGACCCGCCATGAAGTTGGCCCAGAGTCGGACGGCCAACGTGATCGGCCGGATGATGATCTGGGTGAAGAACTCGATGGGCACGAGCAGCGGGTAGAGCCACCAGGGTGCGCCCGGCGGGAAACACACGTGTTTCAGGTACCCGCCCAGGCCATGCTTGCCGATCCCCACGGCGTTGTAGACGACCCACGAGATGATCGCCATCACCAACGGGAATGCGATCCGGCTGTTCGAGGAGAAGTTGATCCCGGGGACGACCTCGAAGATGTTCCAGAAGAAGATCGCGAAGAAGAACGTCGCGAGCAGCGGTAGGAAACGGTCGCTGTCGGTGCCCAGCATCGGGAACGCGATGTTCTCGCGGACGAACTGGATACCCATCTCCGCCAGGCTCTGCATCTTGCCCGGCACGACCTTCGAGCGTCGCAGCCCGAAGAAGAAGAAGGCGATGAAGCACAGTAGGCCGGCGAGCACGAGGAAGTTGATGAAGTTCATGCAGAAGGACAGGCCACCGATCTTCACACCGGGACCCCAGCAATCCCACACGAAGTCCTTCGTGGTGGGCGGATGGAAGGCGGCGATCAACCCGGCGATGCCGTTCATCGGTGAGATCCCTGACGGTCGGGGAGGTTCCAGAGGTCGGCCTGCATCCGACCCGCGATCATCTTGATCTCCACCGAGAGGAGCACGACCGTGCCGGCGACGAACGCAGCGATGAAGGCGACGATGGAGAACCAAGCGAGCTGCTGGAGAAGGAGGAGCAAGACCACCAGGATCGCCATGCGAACCAGGAAGCCGCCCAACGCCACGCCGTACAGGAGCGTCAGCGAGATCCGTGCCGCGTAGGCAACCGAGACCGCGAAGAAGACGAAGTTCGCGAAGACCAGGATGATGGCGAGCCCCGCCGAGAGAGCAGCGTCGGCTCCGGCGACCACGCCCGCGATGACGGCGACGAGAGCGATGGCCGGCACGGAGAGCGGAAGTACCCTCCGGACGAGCTCGAGTTCGGGCTCAGCTGCTGCCACTGTCTCCCTTGCCATACCTCAGGTACACGATGTAGGTGGCCCCGCACGCGCCGAGGACCGTTCCGACCGCGAAGAACACATGTGGGGTCCCGACGAGCCGGTCGACGACGTAGCCGACGCCGCCCCACAGGAGGATCCCCGCGATCATGGTTGCGGTGACGCTCCACCCCGTCCCCATGCCAGACCAGGCTTCGGCTCGCTGAGGTGGGGCAGTCATGCGCGCCGGAGTATAGCGGGGGCCCGATGGGGGCGTCAAAATCGCGAGAACAGCGTTTCCGCAGGTCCGAGGGCATTTTCTCGTGACCTTGTGAAATATTTCACGAGGAATGGCCCGCGCCGATCAGCCGGGCGCATCTCCGCGGCGCCGCCATCGATCCAGCGCCGGCAAGGCGGTGATCAGGAACAACGTGATGGCCCCGAGCAGCACCAATCCCACCGTCGTCCGTCCGTCGATCAGGCCGACCGCCAGGGCGCTCCCGGAGATCAGCAGGCTCCACAGGTACATCAGCAAGACCGCTCGCGGGTGGCTGTGGCCGATCTCCATCAATCGATGGTGGATGTGCTCCTTGTCGGCATGGCCGATCCCCTGCCCTCGCCATGTCCGGCGCACGACCGCCAACACGACGTCGAGGAACGGGATGAACAACACGAGCAGCGGCACCACCAGCACCCCGGCGATGGCAGCGAGATCCCCGCCCGACGGGGGGATAGGGTTCCGCCCCACGCCGGAGATCGTGAAGATCGCCACCAGCATGCCCAGCAGCATCGACCCCGAGTCGCCCATGAATATCTTCGCCGGGTGGAAGTTCCACGGAAGGAAGCCCACGCAGATCCCCATCGTGATCATCGAGAGCAGCGCGGCCGCCGACGCATCGCCGAACGTGCTGGGCGTGCGCACCACGTAGATGAAGAATGCCGTGGCGGCGATCGCCACCATGCCGGCGGCCAAGCCATCGAGACCGTCGACGAGGTTGATCGCGTTCGCGATCGCCAAGACCCACAGGATCGTCAGCAGCACCGCCAGGTCAGGCGTGAGTGTCACGATGTTCCAGCCGGGGACCCAGAAGTACAGCAAGGCCGAACCCATCAACACCAGGATGCCGGCGATGAAGATCTGTGCCGTCGATTTCGCCAAAGCGGACGTGCCGCGGCGGTCATCGATCACCCCGAGTCCCGTCATGAGGGTGCACGTGACGACCGCAGCAAGAGGCTCCGAGCTCCCCGCCCGCATCTCGGCGAAGAACGGGAGGACGAACGCCAACCCCATGCCCGCCAGGAACCCCGCGTACATCGCCAGCCCACCCATGGTGGGTGTGGGGACGGCGTGCACGGTTCGGTCGTTGGGTTGATAGACCGCGCCGATGCGCACCACCATGCGCCGCACGACCGGCGTAACCAGGAACGTCGTCGCCGCGCTCGCGAGGAAGATCAGCAGGTAGGCACTCACGCTGGACCCAGTCTCGCAGGCCCGGCTCCGGGCCACCGACGAGGGGAGTCGCGGTCTATGGGTACAGCGGGAAGCGCTGCATCAGGTCGCGCACCTGCTGTCGGGCCTTCTCCTTCACCCCGTCGTCATCTGCGTTCTTCACGACCTCCCCGAGGATCGACGCGATCTCGCGCATCTCGGGTTCATCCATGCCCAGGGTCGAAGGGCCGGGCGTGCCGACACGGATACCCGATGGTGTCGATGGGGGGTTCGGGTCATAAGGGATCTGGTTCTTGTTGAGCGCGATCCCCACCTCGTCGGCGGCGATCTCCGCGGTCTTGCCGTCCACCCCCAGCGGGCGCAGGTCGGCCAGGATCAGGTGCGAGTCGGTACCGCCCGAGACGATGCGCAGGCCTTCGTCCGCGAGCCCGGCGGCCAGTGCACGAGCATCTCGCACGGTCCGATCAGCGTAGTCGCGGAACTCCGGCGTCGATGCCTCGTGCAACGCCACCGCTTTCGCCGCGATGCAATGCTCGAGCGGACCGCCCTGCATCATGGGGAACACCGCTTTGTCGATCGCCTTGGCGTGCTCTTCCTTGCACACGATCATGGCCCCGCGGGGACCGCGGAGCGCCTTGTGGGTGGTGAAGGTCACGACGTCGGCGTGGGGCACGGGCGAGGGGTAGGCCCCCCCGGCCACCAAGCCGATGAAGTGCGAAGCATCGACCCACAGCAACGCGCCGACCTCATCGGCGATCTCCCTGAAGGCCGCGAAGTCGATGCTGCGTGGATAGGCGGTGTAGCCGCTGAGGATGATCTTGGGACGTTCCGCCTTCGCCAGATCGCGGATGCGATCCATGTCGAGCTGCTCGGTCTCGCGGTCGACCTCGTACCCCACGAAGTTGAACCACATGCCGCTGACGTTGACCGGCGACCCATGCGTGAGGTGTCCGCCGTGCGCGAGCACCATGCCCAGCACCTTGTCGTCGGAATGCGGCTGCAAGAACGCGCCGAACACGGCCATGTTCGCCGACGCGCCGGAATGGGGTTGCACGTTGACGTGTTCGGCTCCGAACAGGGCCTTCGCGCGATCGATCGCGAGGCGTTCGGTCACGTCGACGAACTCGCACCCACCGTAGTAGCGACGACCCGGGTAGCCCTCGGCGTACTTGTCGTTCATGGTGGAACCGAGGGCCGCCAGCACCGCGGGACTCGCGTAGTTCTCCGAGGCGATGAGCCGCAGGGTGGTGCGTTCACGCTCCAATTCGTTCGCCAGGGCCTGGGCGACCTCGGGATCGGTCGCCTTCAGGGCCTCCCAATCGGCGGCGTAGTCCTTGCTCATCCCACTGCTCCCCTCGTTCGATCGTCTCGTTCCGATGATGCCTGTTCGGGACCGAACAGCCCCGCGACAAGCCGCCGCGTCCACTCCTGCAGATCCCACGCCACGGCGCGGTACGTCGTCATCCCCAAGCCGATGGGGTCCACCACGCTCTCGTCCAGCGGATTCCCCTGGAAACCATCCCGACGGAGTTGCGCAGCCAGCGCGACGCGGTCCGGGAGCGAGCCCGGCAGCGACGGGACCGCCACCGGGTCAAGCTCTTCGAGGAGGCGGACCAGTTCCTTCAACGTGAACGAACGTCCTTCGACCGTCGGATCCAGGTCGAGCACCGTTTCGCGATGCTCGCTGGCCATACCCACGATCAGGTCTGCAGCCACCATGTCGCGGGTCAGCATCCGGGCACGATGGGCCTGGATGTCCGTGCCGTACTCGGCCGCGGCAACCACCGATTCGTCGCTCGCGGGCCACCCCTCGAGCCCGGCGATGCCGGCGGAGGACACCACGGGGGCACCGTCACCGAAACGCGCAGCGAAGGAATCGCGGAGGAACCCTTCGGCGACCGGGGACCGGCAGATGTTGCCTGTGCACACCACCAAGATCGAGGTCATGACGAGGGTCGCGAGTCTAACAGCGAGTCTCCTGGCGGCAGAAGCTTGCGGACCTGGTCACGGCTGATGCCTCCTTCCCTGATGATCGTGGCAGGCCCATGGGCCAGATCGACGACGGTCGACGGAGCGCCGGAGAGCGGATCGGCCGAACACAGATACATGTCAACCAGGTCGCCGAACGTATCGACCAACTCGTCACAGGTGGCGGCAGGTGGTTGGCCCGAACGGTTCGCGCTGGTGACCGCCATGGGACCGGTCAGAGCGAGGACGGCGAGCGTGAGGGGATGGCTCGGCACACGCACGCCGACCGTCTCCGGGTCCCCACCCAGATCCCAGCCGCGAGCAGCCTCGGCCCTGGCCAGCACCAAGGTCAGTCCCCCGGGCCACGAGGCCAGTGCGAGCGCATCCGCCCGATGGTCGAACATCGCGACTTCGCGCGCCTGCGCTTCGGTGGCGCACAGAACAGGAAGTTCCAGCTCACGTGCGCGGGCCTTCGCATCGAAGATGCGCCCGGTCGCGATGGGATCATCGGGGCGCGACGCCAGACCGTAGACGGTGTCGGTGGGCAGGATGATCAGACCGCCGGCCCCGATCGCCGATGCTGCATCACGGATCGGGTCGGACTTCACGTCGGCATGCGCGCCATGACGACGCGATCACGACCGGCGAGGTCCTGCGACAACGTCACCTCGACGAACCCGGCATCGCGCAGCTGTTGGCAGACGTTTCCACCCGATGTCTCTTCGATCTCGACACCGAGGACCCCACCCGGGGCCAATCGGTCACTCGCCTGGCGTGCGAGGTTCGCATAGATCGAAGGATCGCCGACGAGTGCTTCGTACGGGTCGGCCTTGACATCGGCCGGCAGATCTCCGTGATCGGA
>DATDJD010000262.1:0-2171 GCA_036520695.1 Actinomycetota bacterium | reverse complement strand
CAACCGTCAGAACCGGTGAGTGTGGTGTCTTCGAGACCACTCGTCGTGGCCTTCTGCTTCGCGATCAATGCACACGCCGGGTTGAAGTCCGGCGCGTAGATCACGTCGGGTGCATCCTGAGCGATCCCCGCCAGCAAGGACTTGAAGTCCGTGTCGGCAGCCTGGATCGCTTCGTCGGAGACGATCGTGCCGCCGCCCGCCTCGAAGTTGGCTCCGAAACCATCGGTGAGGCCCTGCGTGTACGGGCTTTCATCGTGGATCGTGACGGCGGTCTCAGCGCCCAACTCTCCGATGGAGAAGTCCGACACGACGGCCGCTTGGATGCGGTCGTTGTGCGCGGTCCGGAAGTAGCCACGCTGGTGCGTGCCGGCCGTGGTCAGCGCCGGGTTGGTAGCCGAGGGAGAGATCACGACGATCCCCTTCGACGTCAGGATCGTGTCTGCGACGCCCAACGACGCGCTCGAGCAGCTGGTCCCGATGACCCCGACGATCTGGGGGTCGGCAGCCAGCGTCGTCGCGCCGGTCTGTCCACCTTCGGCGGAACAGCCATCGTCCTCGTTGACGAAGGCGATCGGGTGGCCGGCGATCTCGCCATCGACCCCATCGAACGCGCCGTCGAGATAGTCAGCGGCGAGCTCGACACCGTACTGGCTGTCCAATCCCAAGTTCTTCGTGGGTCCGGCGATCGACAACAGCGTGCCGACCGTGACCGCCTCGCCCGAGCCAACCTCGACGCATCCGAACTCGACGGTTGCGCAGTCGACCGAGTCCGAACCCGTACTTCCGGTCTCGCCTCCGTCACCACCACTGTCATCGTTGGAACACGCGCTCGCGATCAATGCGAACGAGCTCACGATGGCCAGCATCGTGAGCAGTTTGCGGTGCTTCATGGTGCCCCCTCTCTCCCTGGTCCCCTTTGTCGCCCGGTTGGTACCACATCCGTGCGGCCGAGGCCAATCACCCGACAAGACCAGTCGCATTCCCATACGTTCATTCCTGACCGGCGGGATGGCATCATGGAAAGGTGGAACTCCCCGTCTTCGCCTTGCATTCGGTGCTGTTCCCGGGACAACGCATGGAGCTCCGGGTGTTCGAGCGCCGCTACCTCGACATGATGGATTCGGTGCTGCCTCACGAACCGTTCGTGATCGTGGCGATCCGGGAAGGCATGGAGGTCGGCGGGGACTACTTGGCCAACCGTGTCGGCGTGACGGTGCGAACCGAGCATCATGAGCAGTTGGACGACGGCACCTTCCTGATCCGGGTCGTCGCGACCGAACGCGTCGCGTTGGTCGAGCAGATCTCCCTGTCGCCCTATCCATCCTGGAACGTGGCGACCTTCCCGGATGAAGGCGGTGCCGGCACCGACGACCTCGAGGCCGCCCTCACCGCCGCCGTGGGCTACCTCGCCGCCGCAGGGGAACGCGTGATGACCCCTGCTGTGCCTCACGACCCCGTCCGTGCAAGCTGGGCATTGGCTGCCGCAACACCCGGCCTGATCCAGGACCACCAAGCCCTGTTGGCGACGCCGGGAGCCGGCGCGCGCCTGCGCTCGATCCGGGAGACCTTCCGTCGCGAAACAGCGATGCTCCGGTCCCTGGGGGCCAGCGTGGGCGGCACTCGATTCGATGTGAACCCCAACTAGTCCGGTATGGACTAGCCGGGGATCGATCAGCCGGGGACGGCCTCTCGCTCCACGCGGGCGGCGCCCGAGCCCAGCAACGACGTGAGCGAACCCATCAGCTGGCCGGTCGTGTTCACGCGGAACGATCCGACCTCCAACGGGGTGACGCCGCTGCTGGACAGGAACCGCACCAGCACAGGCGTGCCACCCGGATGCGACTCGAACTCGTCCTTGAGCTTGGCGAGCACGGCGGGCGTGCAGGCGGCCGCTGCCAGGTCGACCACGAGGGATTCCGCCTGTATCGGCGAAGGCGCGGCCAGGCTGCCCAGATCGGGCTCCCGAACCTCGTTCGCCCGGATCTGGAGTTCACGACCGCGCAGATCGATGCGACCGACGGCCAGCACGATACGGTCGGCCTCGATCAGGTCCGGGACCGCCTCGTACACGTTGGGGAAGGCCACCACACCGACCCCAGCCGCGAGTCCTTCCAATCGGAACTGCGCGTACGGTTCGCCTCGCTTCGTGTACTTGCGGGCCACCGATCCGA
>DATDJD010000261.1:0-38943 GCA_036520695.1 Actinomycetota bacterium | reverse complement strand
GATACTCACCGACATCGCGCTCGCGTGCGATGCTACGCGCGCCGTGAGGACCCTCTATCGAGCTGCCCGCGTCCGAACCCAGTCGTATCCCGAAACGGGGGAGTGGCTACTGATCGATGATCGCCACGTCCAGCGAGTGGGGTCGGACGAGCCACCTGAGGCCGACCGTGTCGTCGATCTCCCCGGAGCCACCATCGTGCCTGGGTTCATCGACACCCATGTCCACCTCACGGCCACCGGTCTGTCCCTCGCCAACACCGATGTCGAGTCAGCTCGCTCTGCGCGCGACCTGCTTGCGGCCGCGAGGACGCGAACCGCATCCACACCGGGGGATGGTCCCGTCTACCTTCAGGGCTACGACGAGACCCGGTGGGACGATCCGCGTCTGCCGACGACGGAGGACTTGGATGCGGTCACCGAGCGGGCCCTACTGATCAGACGCACCGATGGACACGTCGCGCTGGCGAACACCGTTGCGATCCAGCGTGCCATCGAACGAAGCGACACTCCTGTACCCATCGGGGTGGAGCGGGGGCAGGACGGCTCGCCGACCGGCGTCCTCACGGGCGATGCCAACAACGCAGTGGGACGCTGGGCGCTGTCCACGCTCTCGGACCACGAGCTCCAGGGTCTGCAGCTCAAAGCAGCGGGACTCGCCGCCGCTCGCGGGATCACGGCCGTGCACGAGATGGCGATGCCACATTGGCACGGGGAGACCGATCTCCGCGTCCTCCTGCAGCACCGGAGCCGGCTCCCGATCGATGCGACACCCATCGTCGCGACCACCGACCTGTCCGTGGCCATCCGATACGAGCTCACCGCGGTCGGTGGTGATCTGCCCACGGATGGCTCGATCGGTGCCAGGACCGCTGCCGTGCACGCCCCGTACCTCGACACCGATGATGCCGGTGCAACGGCCTATCCCGATGACGAACTCGCGGAGTTCTTCCACGGCGGGCACGCGGCCGGGCTCCAGGTGGGGGTCCACGCGATCGGCGACCGTGCGATCGAACAAGTGCTGGGCACGTGGGAACGGGTCTACCAGGCGCTGGACTCGAGGGAACGCCGGCATTTCCGCGCTCGCCGTCACCGGGTCGAGCACTTCGAGATGCCCTCGTATGCCCAGATCGAACGCACCGCCGTGCTCGGCCTGGCGGTGTCGGTGCAACCCGCGTTCGACCGATCCTGGGGCGGTGAAGGAGGTCTCTACGAGCAGCGACTGGGTGCCGATCGCGCCGCGACGATGAATCCCTTCCGCACCTTGCTCGAGCGAGGCGTGGAGGTCGGGGTGGGCTCCGATGCACCGGTCACGGCCCTCGACCCGATGCTGTGTCTCGTATCGCTCGAAAGCCACCACCACCCGGCACAGCGTGTGACCCGCACGGAGGCGATCAGGCTCCACACGATCGGCTCTGCCCGTGTGGGGCACCAGGAAGAGAAGAAGGGCTCCCTATCGCCCGGCATGCATGCCGACTTCGTGGCGTTCGACGACGATCCCTTCACCGCCATCTCGATCGAGGGGCTTCGGCCTGTGCTGACGGTCTCACTCGGGCGAGAGGTCTTCGCCGCCTGAACGTGCGGCTCGTTCTCAGGGGTCCCTTTGTCACACTTTCCGCTCGCCCAGGTTGACCCTCGGACGCGCTCGGTCGTAGCGTGCCAGCGGCGCCACCGCCCCGGCGGAGGCGCCGGCAGGACCCAAGAGACTGAGTAGAGAACGCGGCGCTCCGGTGCCGCGGAGCCAAAGGTCTCTTGGGTCCTCGCCATCTTCCGCGTCGACGGACCCGCTCACACGGTCAGCGCCCGCGGGAATGGAACCGGGTTCCAGGGCGTTCTGACGGGCGCTTGCGTTGCAGAAGCAGGCGATGGCAGTACAATCCGCGCGCATCGAGGGCGCAGCGACCCTCACGAGGACGAGATGAACGACACCATGAGCGAAACAGAAGAGCCCATCGAAGAGGACGAGGCCGACGAGGCGACCGGAGAGGTCGTCGAGGAACCGGACGCCGAACTCGACGAGGACGAGCCCAGCGAGGCTGAACTCGCCGATGCGACCGTGCCGCCGGACCCCGGTGCCCCTCCTGGTGAGGTGGAGTCGATCCAGGAGATGCTCACGAAGCAGGAAGCCGCTGAGGAAGCCGCTGAGGAAGAGGAAGAAGTCGTGATCCCCCTCACGAAGGAAGAGAAGCTCGCGGGCGACCAAGCGGAGACCCGGGTGGTCCCCATGCAGGAGACGGAGTTCGTCTGTAAGCGCTGCTTCCTGGTGAAGCACCGCGGTCAGCTGGCGGACAAGAAGAAGATGTTGTGCCGAGACTGCGCCTAGGTGCGCGCCCACGGCTTCCGTTCGCACTCCTGATCGCACTGGCCTCAGGCCTGCTGCTCTCGACGGCCTTTCCACCTGTCGGTTGGTGGCCCCTCGCGTTCATCGCGCTCGCCCCGCTGGTGTGGCTGCTCTGGGGCGTCAGGCCGCGACGAGGGTTCTTGCTCGGTCTGGTGTTCGGACTCGCGTTCTATGGCGCGACGATCTACTGGATCTGGCGCTTCGGCGCCCTCGCGTGGACCGCCCTCACGCTCCTGTGCGCCCTGTCGGTCGCCCTGTTCGGCCTCTTGACGCCTGCGCTGCGCCGCCCCGGCCGTCCGATCGTGAGCGCCCTCGCCACGGCGGCGCTCTGGACCGTCCTTGACTGGGCCCGCTCCGCGTGGCCATTCGGAGGGTTCAGTTGGGGCGGGCTGGGGGTCTCGCAGGTCGACAATCGAGTCACGGTCAGACTCGCGACGGTGGCCGGGGTGTGGGGTGTCACGTTCGCGGTCGTCGCCGTGAATGCCCTGGTGGTCACGGCCATCACCGAGAGGGGAGGGGGACGAGGGCGAACCACCGCTCTGGTCGCACTGGGTTCGGCGCTGGCCCTCGCCGTGGTCCCGCTGGCCATCCCGTTCGGCACGGCCGACGGCGACGCGATCGACGTCGCTGCCATCCAGGTGGATGTTCGCGAGGCCGCCGCGGCAGCATCGAGCGGTGCCGATGAGGACATCCGCGTGGCTCAGCTCAACATCGATCAGCATCGCGAGCTGGTCGGCGACCCGCCCGATCTCGCGATCTGGGGGGAAGGGGCGCTCGACCCCGCGGCGGCCTCGGACCCAGCGACCGTCACCGCGGTCCAGGACGTGGTGGCCGAGGTCGGAGCACCCACCTTGATCGGGGCCGTGCTCGATGACGAACGAGGCCAACAGCGCACGAGCGTCGTCCTGCTGGGCGGCGACGGCGACTTCGCCGGCCGCTACGACAAGGTCCATCTGGTCCCGTTCGGTGAGTACGTACCCTTCCGTGATCGGCTCCAGTGGATCGACGCGATCGACCAGGTCCCGATCGATCGCACACCGGGGGAGCGGATCGAGACCCTCACCACCGGCGGACTCCCCGCGTTCGGCACCCCGATCTGCTTCGAGAATTCCTTCCCGGACATCCCACGAGCCATGGTGAACGCAGGCGCGGGGTTCCTGGTCGTGACGGTCAACAACGCGTCCTACGGCTTCACGGCGGCGAGCGACCAGCATCTGCAGATGACGCAGATCCGCGCCATCGAGGACGGACGCTGGGTCATCAACGGTGCGGTGTCAGGCATCAGCGCGTTCGTCGATCCTGCCGGTCGCGTCAGCGCCTCAGAGGGGTTGTTCCACCCAGCTATCCTGCGGGGCACCATCCGGTCATCCGATGAACGCACGTGGTACGTCCGCCTGGGGGACTGGCTCCCCTGGCTCCTCCTCGCGTTCCTCGTGGTGGTCTTCCTGATCCCCCGGCGCCGCCCCACGGAGCGCAAGGCACCCGGTCCGTTGGATACGAACGCCCGAACCCTGGTGATCCTGCCCACCTACGATGAGCGAGCCACGATCGAGCAGGTGCTGAAGGGCATCCGATCCGCGCCACAGGACGTCGACATCCTCGTGGTCGATGATTCCTCGCCCGACGGCACCGCCGATGCGGTCCGCGAGGCCATGTCGTCCGACCCTGGCATCCGGCTGCTGGAACGACCCCAGAGATCCGGACTTGCGGGCGCCTACATGGAAGGCTTCACGGTGGCCCTGCGCGAGGGCTACGACCTCGTGGTCGAGATGGATTCCGATCTGTCTCACGAGCCCGCCGAGCTTCCGAGTCTGCTCGATGCCGCTGCCGCGGGCGATGACCTGGTCGTGGGGTCGCGATACATCGAGGGCGGATCGGTCTCGAACTGGAGTCGGATCCGGGTTGCCTTGTCCCGAGCCGGCAACCTCTATGCCCGTGTCATGCTGGGGATCCCGTTGCACGACGCGACCAGCGGATTCCGGGTGTACAGGGCCGGCTTACTCACGGAGTTGGTAGCACGGCCCTTCACGTCGGACGGATACGGGTTCCAGATCGAGTTGGTGATGCGCGCGTGGGATCTGGGCTACACCCTCGCTGAAGTGCCCATCACCTTCCGTGAGCGCGAACACGGCCAGTCGAAGATCTCTCGCCGGATCATCGTGGAGGCCTTGTGGCTCGTGACCACCTGGGGGCTCAGGCGACGCTTCCGCCTGAGTCCGAGCGCCGGTCCTTCCTCCCCGCTTCCTGAGGGGTAACGCCCATAATGTGCATTATGTAACGTTATGCGGAAGAGGGTCGTCCCTGTTCCTCAGCCAGGTGTGTCCCCTGAGGGGTCCGAACTCTCGATCTGCCAGCGGAGCTTCAGGTGACGCGCTGCGCGCGCTTCGTCCAACCGTCGAACCGGGGTGGTCAGCGGCGCCTGGTACAGCAGGTCCGGCTGAGCTCGGGCCTCCGTCGCGGCCCGGCGGAACGCCGCGGCCAGGCCGTCGAGCGTTTCCTTCGATTCGGTTTCCGTCGGTTCGATCATCATCGCCTCGTCCACCACCAACGGGAAGTAGACCGTCGATGGGTGGTAGCCGAGATCGATCACGCGTTTCGCGACGTCCATGGCCCGAACACCGGTGTCCCGTTTGAGCGTGTCGGCCGACGACACGAATTCGTGCATCGGTGGGGTGTCCGGGTAAGCCAGCGGGAAGTCCTCGGCCAGCAACGATGCCATGTAGTTGGCGTTGAGCGCGGCGAGTTCGCTGACCTCCGCGAGCCCGTCCGCTCCGTGCAGGAACACGTAGGCGTACGCACGCACCAAGACGCCCATGTTGCCGTTGAACCCGTGTAGTCGACCGATCGAACGTGGTCGATCGTGTTCCCAACGGAACGACCCGTCGTCATCGCGCTCCACGATGGGTGCGGGGAGGAAGTCGACGAGGTGTTCCTTGACGCCGACGGGACCGGCCCCGGGCCCTCCCCCGCCGTGCGGCGTCGCGAAGGTCTTGTGGGTGTTGATGTGGACGATGTCGAACCCCATGTCGCCCGGACGGCACTGGCCCAGGATCGCATTGAGGTTGGCACCGTCGTAGTAGACGAGCGCCCCCACGTCGTGCAGCATCGAGGTGACCTCTTCGATCCGCTCCTCGAACAGCCCAAGCGTGTTGGGGTTCGTGAGCATCAGACCGGCAACCTGCTCGTCGACGAGCGGGCCCAGGGCGTCGACGTCGACCAGACCCCGGGCATCCGATGGGACGCTGACCGCTTCGAACCCAGCGAGCCGGACGCTGGCGGGATTCGTACCGTGCGCAGCGTCGGGGATCAAGACCTTCGTGCGCGTTGATGGTCCATCCTGCTGGGCGCCATGGTAGGCCCGCATGATCAGGAGGCCGGTCATCTCGCCGCAAGCGCCGGCGGGTGGTTGGAGCGTCGCGCGCGCCATACCGGTGACCTCGCACAAGGCCTGCTCCAGTCGCCACAGCAACTCGAGCATGCCCTGCACGGTCGAGTCGGGTTGCAGCGGATGCAAGCGCTGGAACCCTGCCATGGCCGCCACCGTTTCCGCGGCCTTCGGGTTGTATTTCATGGTGCAGGAGCCCAATGGATAGGGACCGGTGTCCACCCCGTGGTTCATCTGCGAGAGCCGCGTGTAGTGACGCACCAGATCGATCTCGGCGACCTGCGGCAACCCCGGCGGCCCCTGTCGTCGATGCTCGTCCGGTATGGCGACCGCGGGCACGTCGAGGGGCGCGAGGCTCGATGCCCGTCGTCCGGGCACCGAGCGATCCATGATCGTGCCTCGGACACTCGTAGGCCCTTGTGTGCGGATCGGCGCGCCCTCGCTCACGACGCGAGCACCTCCCCCATCGCCGACACGTAGCGCTCGATCTCGGCCCGGGAACGTCGTTCCGTCACTGCCACCACCAAGACATCGTCACCAGCTAACGGCATCGGCACACCGGCGAGGAAACCGCGAGACACCATCTCGTCCCGCACGGCGACCGCCGACCGGGGCACGCGCACCGCGAACTCCTTGAACGAACGGGTTCCGGGGAAGGCCATGGAGACACCCGGGATCTTCGAGAGCTCCGACGCGGTGAACGCTGCTTTCGAAGCACACTGACGACCGAGCTCCTCGAGCCCTTGCGGGCCCAACCACCCGAGATAGACGGTGGCGGCGATCGCCATCAGTGTCTGGTTCGTGCAGATGTTGGAGTTGGCTTTGTCGCGGCGGATGTGTTGCTCGCGGGCCTGGAGGGTGAGCACGTACCCGACGTCGCCGTCGACATCGATGGTTTCGCCCACGATCCGCCCCGGCATCTTCCTGACGTCGGCCATGCGTGCGGCGAGGATGCCGAGGTAGGGGCCACCGTAGTTGAGGTGATTGCCCAGCCCCTGTCCCTCGCCGACGGCGATGTCGGCATCGAGTTCGCCCGGAGGAGCCAGCACCCCCAGGGACAACGGGTCGAACATCTGGATCGCCTTGGCACCCGCCTCATGGGTAGCTGCGAAGTGCCCTCGCACGGGTTCAAGGATGCCGTACACGTTGGGGTGCTGCACCACCACGGCGGCGACGTCGGGGGTCGGGCTCGGTGCGCCGTGGAAGACCTCGGGCTCATACCCCGCTCCCCTGCCGGCGGTCCGCAACGTGTCGAGCGCGCGTGGATCGACGCCGTTGGAAACGAGTACACGCATGCGCTCGGAGGTCAGGGTCATGTGCACCGCTTCCACGAGAGCGCTGGCCCCGTCGTACAGCGATGCGTTGGACACGTCCATCCCGGTGAGTTCACAGATCATCGACTGGTACTCGAAGAGGACCTGGAGCACGCCCTGAGAAAGCTCGGGTTGATAGGGCGTGTAGGACGTATAGAACTCCGACCGTCCCGCGAGGGCCCACACCACAGACGGCACGTAATGGTCGTAGGCCCCCCCGCCCGCGAAGCAGACCAGATCATCGACATGGCGATCGGCGGCGGCCAACCCACGCATGTCGGCCACCAGCTCCATCTCGGACACACCGGGCGGTATGTCGAGCCCTCGTTCGAGCCGGACCGAGGCGGGGATCTGATCGAAGAGTTCAGATACCGAGGACCGACCGATCACCGCGAGCATGTCGCGGATCTCGTCGTCGGTGTGCGGAGCGAACCTCACGGGCCCAAGTGTACGGACGTCCCGCCGTTAGGAGAGCCGCTCGGCCGTCGAGGGTCCCGCATCTCGGACCGGTCCGGACACGTCCTCCAGCCCGTACTTCGCGACGAGGGAGAGGTAGTCGCGCTGGTAGAAGATCTTGCACGTGATCTCGGGGTAGCGCTCACGGAGCCTTCGCACCTTGCGGTTCTTCTTGGTCACGAGCTTCTGGCTGAGCGTGGTGATCTCGATGTACAGGTCGTATTCCGGGAGGAAGAAGTCGGGCGTGAAGCGCTGGAGCACTCGGCCCTCCCGGTCCCATTCGATGTCGAACGAGGTCGGCTCGTACTCCCACTCGATGTCATAGAACTCCAAGAGTTGTGCGAATTGCCGTTCGGAGGCGTGTGCGAACCGAAGGGTCTGACTCTTGAGCGGTGCTTCTTCCACCAGGGCGGGTTGGGCGCTCACGACCCTCCGGCGACGGTGCGCTTCGTCTTCGTCGCCGCCGGCGGATCGATGCTGTCCTCGAGGTCGTCGTAGACCGCGTCGAGCGAGATCGCGAACACGCCCTGACCACCCTTCAACAGGTCGACGACCGCCTCGGGAGAATGAGCCTCGTACACGCCTTCGCCGTCGGACATGAGCGTGACGCCATGAGGACGTCGGTTCATGCCCTGCAGGTGCTCCACCGCTGTGCGCACCCGCTGGAGCGAGACGCCCGTGTCGAGCAGCTTCTTGATGACCCGCAACGTCGCCAGGTCCTGGAACGAGTAGAGCCGCTGCGATCCCGACCCGTGGGCGTCCTTGATGGACGGAGTCACCAGCCCGGTACGGGTCCAATAGTCCAGCTGCCGATACGTGATGCCCGCGATACGCTTGGCTTCGGGCGCTCGATATCCTTGCTCGCTCATGACAACTCCGTAATCACGCCGATGTGTTTCCGCAGGGTAGGGCCCGTTTGAGACCCTGTCAACGGCCTTCGGCACCTGCGAAGGGAAGCCGCGCTCAAGGTCGCCGAACCCACGGTCGATGTGCGAGGGGTTCGGCACGGGTCACCCCGATGGAAGAGGGAGCTGAGGTGGTGAGGACCGATATCCGCAGGAAGGTGCTGGTGTTCGGGACCGCGGCGCTCTTGACCCTGGCACCCGCGGTCGCGCAGGCCGACTCGCCCAACTACGCGTGGCTGTTGTTCCACGCCACGAATGAGAGCCGTGCCCACCACGACGTACACCGTCTCGATCGAGCGTTCCGCATGTCGAGGTTCGCAGAACGACACAGCGCGCGGATGGCACACGACCGGCGGCTCTGGCACACGGAAGGTCCGGGCCGCTACGACGCGCACTGCTACAGCTGGGGAGAGAACGTGGGCTGGACCGATGGGGACGTGAGCGACCTCGAGAAGGCGTTCATGGCGAGCGCGAGCCACCGCCGGCACATCCTGGATCGAGGCTTCGATCGTGTGGCGGTCGGGGCTGCCCGCGTGGACGGCAAGGTCTGGGTCACCGTCTTCTTCTGCGACTGAGGCCGGCAGTCGTCAGATCCGCGTCGCCAAGCGCTGGGGGCATCCCAGTGGTCTACTCCGTGGGCGATATGGACGCATGGCGGCAGTCCATCGAAGCGACCGCCCTCGCCGCCGTGGAGGTCTCTGGTCTGATGCCGTATATCCCGAAGCAGGAACGTGAGAGGGCAGCCGAAGCACCGGCGACGGTGGGCGAGCTGACCTACGCATTCACCAAGGTCGCTCTCGACTACCTCGACGCCAAGGAGGAGATCCACTTCTCCGACCACGCGGAGGTCTTGGGGGCGTTGGCTGCCACTCAAGCGGAGCTCTACCGACGCCGGGTGGCTCCGTACGAGGACACCGCCAAGGTTCGCAACGGCGACGTGTACTGACGGACGTCTTCGGTCGTCAGCCGAGGACACGAAGGTCTACGTGTCGAAGTCTTCCGGCGAGACCTCATCTAAGAACTCGCGGAACTTCTCGACCTCTTCGTCTTCATCGCCCGGGATCAGGATCGATGCCTCCTCCAGGACGTCCTCGCTCGCGAAGATCGGCACCGACATCCGCACGGCCAGCGCGATGGCATCGGAGGGACGCGACGACACCATGAGGTCTTCGCCCTGACGGTTCAGTTCGATGGTGGCGAAGAACGTCGATTCGCGCAGTTCCGTCACGATGATGCGCCGCACGTTGACCGACAGGTCCTCCAGGATCGTCTTCAGCAAGTCGTGGGTCATGGGCCGGGGGGTGACGACCCCTTGCAGCGAGAGCGCGATCGCTGCGGCCTCCGCGGCGCCGATCCAGATGGGGAGGTAGCGTTCACCCTGTCGCTCGCGGAGCAGGACGATGGGCTGGTTCGAGGGGAGTTCCACGCGAACGCCGGTCAGCTCCATCTCGATCATCGTGCATCGAGCGTAACGGCGGGTCTGCGGACGGGCAACTGTCCGACGTCGGCGCCCCTATGCGGGAGTGAGCCACGGGACCAAGGCGTCGTCGTCGTCCTGAAGCGCCGTGAGATCTTGCACTGCAAGGATATCGGGAAGGTTCCGATAGCGCTCCCGGAAGTCCAAACCGTACCCGACGACGAAGCGGTCGGGGCAATCGAACCCAACATAGCGAGGTGTCAGCGGAACGATGCGTCGCACCGATCTGTCCAGCAGCGTGCACACCTCCAGGGACGCGACCCCTCGAGCTCGCAGCGCCCCGAGCAGGTAGCGCAACGTCAGACCGGTGTCGACGATGTCCTCGACCAGGATGACGTCGCGGCCCGAGAGGTCGGCATCGACATCGAGCAGGATCCGCACGCGCCCCTTGGATTCCGCAGCATCGCCGTAGCGGCTGATCGCGATGAAGTGGACCTCGACGGGCAGATCGACGGCTCGCATCAGGTCCGCCAGGAACATCGCCCCGCCCTTGAGGACCGTGATGAACACCGGCGCACGCCCCACGTAGTCACCGGTGATCGCGAGGCCGAGCTCCCCCACCCGGCGACGGACATCCTCGCGGTCCACCAGGACGCTCGCGACCTCCGCCATCGGCGGGAGACTAGCATCGCGCGATGTTAGTCCGTGCCTACCAGCCCACCGATGACATCGACGATGCCGCCGCCGACCGCACCCGCGGCTCGCACCCACCACGGTGCATCACCCGCCTGCGGCGGCGGCGGCACCTGCCGCACGACCACCGGGACCGACCCCAGGCTGATGCCCGGGAGGGTGAGCTTCAGGGTTCCGATCCGCTGACCCGGCTCCGGCGGGAAGCTCGCGTCCTTGGCGACCGTGATCCGCCGACGTACCCGATCGATCTGGTCCGTGGGCACCGAAGCCGTCAGTTGCCCGTCGGCGACCCCTTCGACCGCACCGCCCCGGATCTGGACCGTCCCTACGTCCTGTCCGTCCACGACGAAGGTCCGGTCGGTGAACGCTTCGAACCCGTAGTCCAACAGCGTGGCCGCGTCCGAGAAGGCTTCGTCGGGTGAGCCGAGCACGATCGCGAGCAGTCGCCGCCCATCCCGTTCCGCGACGCCGATGAGGCAGTAGCCGGCGCCCGCGGTGGAGCCCGTCTTCACGCCGATCGAATCCGGGTAGAGCCACAGGAGCGCATTCCGGTTCTGGATGTGACGTGCCTTGACACCCTTGGGGGCAGGGATCGTCCGGAACCTCGTTGCCACGATCGGCGCGAAGCCCGGAGTTCGGTATGCCGTTCGCACCGCGATCGCGAGGTCGTGCGCGGTGCTCCTGCCTCGATCATCCAGGCCGTTGGGAGAGAAGAACTCGGTGGACCGCATCCCGAGCTGCATGGCCCGCCGGTTCATCGCCGCCACGAATCGTTCCTGCGATCCGCTGACCGCAACCGCGAGGGCCACGGCGGCGTCGTTCGATGACTGCAACATCAGCGCGTACAGAAGCTCCTCCACGGTCCGGCGCTCGCCCGCCTGCAGGCCGAGGGTGGACGACGCCCCGAAGTCATCGGGCTCGAACACCGCTGCCGGCGAGACCCTGACACGGTCCTGCAGGTCGAGACGCTCCAGCACGATGACCGCCGTCATGACCTTCGTGAGGCTCGCGATCGGTCGTCGCAGCTCTGGCGCCTTGGCGAAGAGAACCTGGCCGTCGTCCAGGTCAACCAGCAGCGCGACCGCCACGTCGAGTTGAGGACGCTCGGTCGGGTCTGCCGGCGTCTCCAATGCTTGGGGGAACGGCGACTTCGAACCGTTTGGCGGAACAGGCGTGGGTGGCGGCCCCGACGGTCCTGCAGAGGCAAGGGTGATGAGCCCGGCCTGCAGACCGAGCGCAGCCACTATCGCCAGTGCGATGAGGAGACGCCGGTCGAGGCGCCGACCGGATCTCCCGGCAGCGCCTCGGCTCACGCGCTCTGCAGATCGTCGCGCAGGTTCACCCGCAGGAGCGCTTGCTTGAACTTGCGCGAGGTAACCGAAAGGTCGGTGAGGGTCTGAGCCGCCGCCTTGCGGGCGTCGGGATTCTTCTGGCGGAGGGTCGGAGCCACCAACGCCTCGAAGAAGGTCGACTCCCTGTCCGCGAAGTGTTTGTACATCGTGAGGTGACGGGGCTCGATGCCGAACCGGAAGAAGTCCTTCACGATCGAGAGCACGATGTAGGCGTCGCCGTCGTAGTACTTGGCACCGTCGGATCCATGCGAAGCCACGATGCCGAACGATTCGAGTTCCTTGATCCGATCACGCTCCACGCCCGTGGCGGCCGACATCTCCTCGATCGACATCTGCAAACCCGTGGGTGCATCGGCGATGCCGGCGTTGGCGGCCGCCAGCTCCGCCTCGTCCTCTTCCTCGGTCGGACCCTCAAGCGGGACCCCATCCTCGTCGACGTCGGCATCCTGCTTCAGCAAGCGTTCCTTGATGACCTTCAGGGGGAGGTATTCATCACGCTGCATACGAAGGATGGACTTCAAGCGATCCACGTCCTGCGCGTAGAACTTGCGGTAACCCGACGGTGTGCGCTCAGGCTCGATGAGTCCCTCGGCTTCCAGGAACCTGATCTTGGAGATCGTGATGTCGGGGAACTCGGTCTTGACCGATACCAACACCTCCCCGATCGATTGGTAGTTGCGCGTTCCTGCCATCTGCACCATCACTCCCCTGCCGAGAAGAACATGAGCTTGAATTTGCCGATCTGCACCTCGTCGCTCGACGCGAGCTTGGTTTGGTCGACCTGCTCGCCGTTGACGTAGGTGCCGTTGAGACTGCCGACATCGCGCACGAACCACTCATCGTCGTCTCGTCGTTCGAACGCAGCGTGCGCTCGGGAGACGGTGACATCGTCGAGGAAGACGACGCTGTCGACGTTGCGACCCACTGACGTCACCGGCTCATTGAGTAGGAACGTCGAGCCCGCGTTCGGCCCTCGTTTGACCAGGAGGAGCGCCTGGCCCGCCGCGAGTTCATCGTGAGGGAACGGGAACTCATCGTGCCCTTCCTCGTCCGGCTCCACCGGGGTGAGGGACACCGTTGGGTCTTCGTTGAGTGGAGCACCACACTCCGCGCAGAATCGCGCGTCCTCGTGGTTCGGATGTCCACATCGGGTACAGAACACCGTCACGTCCTCATCAGGGTGGGCCTGTGCACGACCGTCGTGGTCGAGACTCCGACCCGAACGGTCGACAGGTAGTGGACGTTATCGCAGGTTGGAGCCACCTTCAACCGCAGTGAGACTCAACCCTCGACCACCGGGAAGGGTCAGTCTCGACCACGACTGAACCCGATCAACCCTCGAGGGTCAGGGCTCGATAGGCCTCAGCGCCCATCAGGCGATCCACCTGCGAGGCGTCGGCGAGCTCGATCACCACGAGCCACCCGTCGCCGTAGGGTTGTTCGTTCACGAGTTCAGGGTGGTCATCGATCAACGGATTCCGCTCAACGAGGGTGCCGCTGAGCGGACTGAACACGTCCGACACGGACTTCGTGGACTCCACTTCGCCGAACGCCTGATCTGCCGTGACCTGCGCGCCGACGTCGGGAAGATCGACGTACACCACGTCGCCGAGGGAGTCCTGCGCGAAGTCGGTGATGCCGACCCGTGCGCGGTTGCCTTCGACCCGCGCCCATTCATGGTCCTTGGTGTATCGAAGATCATCCGGGAACTCCACGGTTCCTCCCTCCTCGGCCGGCTCGCAGATCCGGCACACGGCCACGCCAGCACGATACCGTTCAGCTCGCCCGCATCGCCCGCCGGATGTCACCCCCATAGATGACAGCGGCGATGTAGTACTCCACGATCCCGACGGCGTAGGCGATCCATCCGACCGCGAGCGCAGCGGGTGCCAGTCCGAAGTCGAGGGTTCCCCAGGAGACCGCCGGTATCGCGATCATCAAGCAGAAGGTCGCAACCTTGCCGATGTAGCGGACGTCGAGCCGCACCCTGCGTGTGAGTAGGACGTAGGCACCCCCGGCAAAGACCAACACATCCCGCAGCAGGATCAGAGCTCCCGCCCAGACCGGGAAGGCACCACGGATCATGAGGGCGATGAGACCACTCGCGATGGCGAGCCGGTCGGCGACTGGGTCCAGCACCTTGCCCAGCTCCGATACCTGACCGGTGCGCCGGGCCACCGTTCCATCGACCCAGTCGGTGGCGACCACGGCACCGAACACCACGATGCCCACCGCTGTGGTGTCAGGGTCGACGATGAGCCAGCAGAACACCGGGATGAGCAGGATGCGGACGGCCGAAATCAGGTTGGGGATGGTCAGGATCGCGGACGACCCCGGTGCTGATTCCTCCGTCCCCTTCATCGGTCGGGCCGGCCGGATTCGAACCGGCGACCTTCTGTCCCCCAGACAGACGCGCTAACCAAGCTGCGCCACGGCCCGATGAGGCTGAGTGTACCGGGTGGTTGCGATGAGGCGACTAGCTCCGTGCCCTCTTGCCCCGCGGTCGGAACCGGAGCCGGATGGGGATGCCATCCAGATCGAACGCACGCCGGAGACGGTTCTCGATATAGCGCTGGTAGCTGGGATCGGGTGCCCGAGAACCTCCGAAGATCACGAACGACGGAGGGGCCGACGACACCTGGGTCGCGTAGTGCAACGTGCCCGCGACGCGAGGGGTGGGACGCTCACGCTGGGCCTGCTGGATCACTTCGTTGACCTTCGACGTCGTGACCCTGGAGGTCCATCGTTGGTGGAGGTCGAGCAGGACGGGGGGAAGACGGTGCACGCCACGTCCACCCGTGGCCGAGGTTCGCATCACCGGAGCGTGAGCGAACTGGGTCACGGTCTGGGTCAGCTCGCGGTAGACGTCGTCCTTGTCTTCGAGCAGATCCCACTTGTTCGCGACCACGACGAAAGCTCGGCCGGCCTCGATCACTCGGTTCGCGATCTTCTTGTCTT
Source organism: Actinomycetota bacterium (assembly GCA_036520695.1). GTDB lineage: Bacteria > Actinomycetota > UBA4738 > UBA4738 > HRBIN12 > JAOUEA01. Next base: position 24,126 of record DATDJD010000261.1, on the reverse strand, counting down.
CCACGGTGAACCCCTCGGATGCATCGATGACCAACATCGCGACATCGGCGCGATCGATCGCCTGGGTCGCGCGCACGAAGCTGAAGTACTCGACCCCTTTCACCTTCACCTGACGCCGCATGCCTGCCGTGTCCACGAATCGGACCGGGCCATCGGGCCACTCCACCACATCGTCGACCGCATCCCGGGTGGTCCCGGCCTCCTGCGAGACCACCGCACGGTCCTGGCCGATCATGCGATTGAACAGGCTGGACTTGCCAACGTTCGGGCGGCCCACGATGGCGAAACGCGGCATCCGGTCGGGCGCATCCTGTGCCGCAGGGGCATCAGGCAGCAGTTCGACGATCCGGTCGAGCAGGTCGCCCGTGGCCCGTCCATGCATGCTCGACACGGCGAACGGTGCGCCTAGTCCCAGCGAGTTGAACGCCGCGGCGTCGGCCTCTTCGCGGTCGGAGTCGACCTTGTTGGCGACCAAGAGCACCGGAACCTGCACCCGTTGCAATCGTCGGGCGAGGAAGGCGTCCTCTTCGGTGATGCCTGCGAGGACATCGACCACCAACACGATGAGGTCGGCCTCGGCGGTCGCCCGATCTGCTTGGATCCCGGCCAGTGCTTCGACGCCGGTGGCGTCGGTGAGATAGCCGGCAGTGTCGACCAAGCCGAACCTCTTTCCACGCCACTCCGCCTCGAGTTCGACCCGATCACGAGTCACACCCGGGAGATCGTGCGCGATCGCCTCACGACCGCCGAACAGTCGGTTCGCCAGCGTCGACTTCCCCACGTTCTGGCGGCCGACGATCGCGATGCGTGGAACCGGACGGGGAGTCGTGCCACTCACGGAACCAACTCCCGAGCTCGCGCCGCGACGACTGCGAGCGCGGCCACAAGGGTCTGCTCCGCATCCAGGTCGGTGGTGTCGATCACGACGGCGCCGTCAGCGGGAGCATGGGGGTTGGTCACGGCGTCGCGTCGGTCTCGCAGATGGAGCGCCTCCCCGACGCCATCTGCAGCGTTGCCGGGTGCGTCGACCTCGGTACGCTCGGCAGATCGGCGTTGTGCTCGTGCACCCGGATCGGCCTCGAGGTAGATCTTGACCGGAGCGTCGGAGAAGACCACGGAGCCGATGTCTCGACCCTCCATCACGGCGCCGAACTCTTCACCGAGTCGACGTTGGACCGACCGCATCAGGGTGCGGACTCCCCCATGGCGAGCCACTGCCGACACGTTCGCCTCGACGTCGAGAGTCACGAGGGACGCGAGTGGCCAACCCTGTACCGCCAACGATCGAGGATCCGAATCATCGAGGCTGAACCTCAACCCCTGCATCAGGCCGATCAACGATGGCTCGTCCTCGACCGATACCTCCGTGGCCAAGGCAGCAGCGGTGAGCGCCCGGTACATGAGTCCGGTGTTGATGTAAGGCAGCGCGAGCCTGCGGGCCAGGCCTCGGGCAAGGGTGCTCTTCCCGCTGCTCGCGGCTCCATCGATCGCGATCACCCGAGGCGGAGGCAAGGTCATGCCAGTACCTCGATGCTCGCACCGAGTCGCGAAAGGGTCTCCACGAAGCCGGGGAACGAGACGGCGGCGACCTCGGCTCCCTCAACCTCGACCGGTCCCCGAGCTCCGATGGCCGCAGCGATCAGCGCCATCGCCATCCGGTGATCGCCACCGGACACTGCACGTCCTCCGTCCAGCCCTCCACCAACCACCACCAGGTCATCGCCCTCAACTCCCGCATGCCCACCGAGGTCGATGATCCCCTGCGCGATCGCGGTCAGCCGGTCAGACTCCTTGACCTTCAGTTCGCCCGCGCCCGAGAACCGGGAGTCCCCGTTCGCGAGTTGGGCCAGCATCGCCAGCATGGGGATCTCATCGATGATCAACGGGATCTCAGATGCCTCGACCCGCACCGATCGAAGTCCAGGGCACGGAGCGACCCACAGCTGGCCAACCGGCTCGCCAAGCTCCTCACGCTCGATGCGGCGCTCGGTCCGAACGCCCATCCTCGCCAAGACCTCCAGGTAATGGAGCCGAGTCGGGTTGAGACCGAGATCGTCGATCGTGAGCTCGGAACCGGAGATCGCGGCCGCCGCCACGAGGAAGGCGGCCGATGATGGGTCACCGGGCACCGCGGCGTCGAAGCCGTCGTGCTGGAACCTGGAGACGCTGATCGCTGAACCCTCGAGCAGTATCGGACCGCCGAGAGCACGGATCGCGCGCTCGGTGTGGTCACGAGTGGGGGCCGGCTCGACCACCGTGGTCAGGCCATCGGCGTCGAGCCCCGCGAACAGGATCGCTGACTTGACCTGCGCGGTCGGCACCTCCGTCGGGTAGGTGATGCCGACCAGGCCACCGCCGTCGATCCGGAGCGGGGCGTGTCCCTCGTCCGTCTCGATACCGGCGCCCATCGCACGCAGGGGCTCTGCCACGCGATCCATCGGCCGGGCGCGGAGGCTCCCGTCCCCCGTGAGTACCGAGTGGTAGGGGGCGCTGGCCATGACGCCGGCGAGGAGACGCATGGCCGTGCCGGCGTTGCCGCAATCGAGATCGCGTGTGGGTGCGATCAGGCCTGCCCTGCCCTCACCCTCGACTTCAAGTGGCGTGACGACCGATCCGGGAACCCTCACGTTCCACGTGGAACCGTGACCCTCGGCCGACGACGGATCGTTCGAAGCCCACGCTTCGAGTGCAGGTCCAGCCTTCCCCGAGACACCGGCCAACGAGGAAGCGGTCGAGCGAACATCGAGGGAACCCGGAAGGTCAACCAGAGCGCTGCGCCCGCGAGCGGTCGCGGCGAGGATCAACCACCGGTGCGCGATGGATTTGTCCCCGGGCACCCGAACCGTCCCTTCGACCGTTGGCCCGGGGGTGATCCGTACACGCATATCGGACCTCACGCCAGCCGGATCGGGTCGAAGCCGGCCGCTGACAACGCTTCGGCGGCAGAGACGGCGTCTGCCGCGGCCACCGTGAGGTGCACCGTGCCTCGCCCACCCTCAGGCGAGTGCGAGATCTGCAGGTCCTCGATGTTGACCTCTCCATCGCCGAGCGCCTGCGTGAGGTGAGCGAGCGCGCCCGGACGGTCCGGCAACTCAACCTGGAGCACTGCGACCCCGGCGCGCACCTTCGGCTTGGCAGCCATGCGCAGGCGGGCCGATTGAGCCGCAGCGAACGTTGCCTCGACCTCGGTCCCCCGCCGTTCGGCGATCTGGCTCCGGAGTCGTTCCAACTGGGCGACGTATCGGTCGATCGCGTCCGCGATCGCGTCACGGTTGGAGAGCAGGATGTCGCTCCAGAGGCCGGGGTTGGACGATGCCAGCCTGGTGAGATCGCGGAACCCGCCGGCCGCCAACAGGAGGAGCTCGGGTTCGTCGGCCTCCTCGGTGGCGGCCACGCTCATCAGCGCGGTCGATGCGACCTGGGGCAAGTGGCTCACGAAAGCCACGAGCCGGTCATGGCGCTCCGGATCCATCCGCACCGACACCGCCCCCATCGCCCGCACCCACCCTTCGAGCCGATCGACCATGGCCGGATCCGAGATCCCCGACGGGCTCAGCACCCAGACGATCCCGTCGATGAGGGATGCCGATGCGTGATCCGGCCCCGATCGCTCACTCCCTCCCATGGGGTGACCCGGCACGTACCGGACGGCGTCGGTGTGCGGCACAGCGTCGAGCGTGGCCTTCACCAGGGGTGACTTCACACTTCCGACATCGGTCACGACGGCATCAGGAGCGCACGCCAAGGCACGAGCCACCAACTCCGGGATCGTCGGGATCGGCGTGGCGATCACGACGATGTCGGCGCGCTCGACAGCCTCCTCGAGATCGCCGGCCTCCTCGAGGCCTCCGAGTCCGGACGCGCGCCGGGTGCGCTCACGGTCGTGGTCCCAGCCTCGGACGCTGCACCCGATCCGCCTGGCGGCGAGGGCGACCGACGTGCCGATCAGACCGGTCCCGATCACGCCGACGCGCAGGTCAGTGTTCGAGGTCATCGCGCAGCGTCTCCGCCCCGTCAAGGTAGACGTGCTGGACCTCGGCCAGCGCCCGATCGGTGTGGAAGTGCATCAGGGCGCGCACGACAGACGGCATGGCCCCCGCCACGGGGATCTCTCTCGCGCACATCAAAGGAACGGCGCCCAGTCCCATCCGGCGTGCGGCTTCCGCGGGGAACGCCGACCGAAGGTCGTCGGTAGCTGTGAACAACACACTGATGAGATCGTCCGTTTCGACCAGGTTGCGCTCAAGCATGGCGCGGAGCAGACGCTCGGTGGCCTCGAACACGCACGTCGGCGAGTCCTCTGCCACCGCGATCGCGCCGCGGGCTGCACGCACCTTCATCGCCGAACCTCCATGGCTGGAACCCTACCCGTCTGCAGCGAGCGCGAGGGCTTGGATCTCCTCACGAGTCAACTCGCGAACCTCTCCTGGGGCCAAACCACCGAGCTTGATCGGCCCCACACGCAGGCGGATCAGCCGAGTCACCGGCAGGCCGACCGCCGAAAGCAAGCGTCGAACCTCACGCTTGCGCCCCTCAGCCATGACCAACTGCACCGCACCCCTGCCGGCGGTGGTCGCGACGATCCTGGCTGAGACCGGCTTCGCCGGCCCGTCCTCGAGATCGACACCGGCGCGGATGCGTGAAAGTTGCTTGGTGGTGGGCATGCCATCGACCTCGGCGAGGTATTCCTTCTCTACCCCGTGGCGGGGATGCAGGATCCGGTTCGTGAGATCACCATCGTTCGTGAGGAGCAGGAGTCCCTCGCTCTCCAGATCGAGCCGCCCAACAGGGAAGACGCGCGGACCCTCCGAAGGAACGAGGGTTCGCATGTCGGGTCGCCCCTGCGGATCTCGCATCGTGGTGACCACGCCGACCGGTTTGTGGGCCGCGTAGTACCTCATCGTCGGGTCGAGGTTCACTCGGAGACCGTCAACCTCGACGACGGCGTCGGCTGGCTCGACCTTGTCGCCCAGCGTGGCAACGGTCCCCTCGACGGTGACCCTTCCCTGCACGATCAGCTCCTCACACGCCCGTCGGGAACCGAAGCCCGCACGCGCCAAGGTCCGCTGAAGCCGCTCCTCAGCCACGAGGCGCGGGGTCGTCGGGAGCAGGATCGACCTCGAGTTCCTGGGTGTCCTTGGCTTCGTCGGGTTCCCTGGGGTCGTCGGCGATGTCGTCGACCTGCATCCCCTCGTCGTCGAGGTCGGGTCCGAGCAACGGGGCCAGGGACGGAAGTGCAGCGAGCGACGGGAGGCCGAGGCGTTCCAAGAACGACGGCGTGGTCGCGTACAGCATCGGTCGTCCCGGCGCTTCTTCGCGACCAGCTTCTTCGATCAGCCCTCGATCGACCAGGGCGCGGAGCACTCCATCGGAGTTGACCCCTCGGATGCCGCTGACCTGATGCCTGGTGACCGGTTGCTTGTACGCGACGATGCCCAGCGTCTCCAGCGCGGCCTTCGTCAGCCGGGCCTGGCGCGACGAAAGGACGAACTGCTCGACCACCTGTGCGGTGTCCGGATGCGTATACAGGCGCCATCCGCCCGCCACGTTCCGCAGCACCACACCGGACCCGCGTTCTTCGAGTTCTTTCTGGAACCGATCACAGAGGCCCTCGACCGTGCGTCGGTCGGTGTCGAGTGCTTGTGCGAGGACCGACGCGGTGATCGGTTCGTCCGAAACGAAGAACAGTGCCTCGAGCGCCCGAGTGTCAGCCACCTCCTCCGAACCCGGTTGGGGAACGTTCATCCGGCCCACTCCACTTCGATCTCCCCGAACGTCTGCGCCTGTGCGATCTCGACCTTGCCTTCTCGATAAAGCTCGAGGATCGCGAGGAACCGCACCACGACATGGATCCGCTCCTCACAGTCAGCGACCAGTTCGCGGAACGTGGCACCGCGGCCGAAGGAGGTGATGCGGTCCGTGAGGGTCGTCATCGCCTCGGCCACCGTGTAGCGAACCGGGGTGACGTGCGACAGATCCAACGTCGGCGGCGGGCGCAGGAGCTGGGCCGCGACGACAGCGAGGTCCTCCGGCTTCAGATGGGCCATGGGGTCGGGATACAGGTGGGAGAACTCAGGTCCCGGCCCGACATCACGGGCGAAGTAGCCAGCTTCATCTTCCAGACGGCGAGCGATCTCCACCGCGACCTTCCGGAACGCCGCGAGCTCCAGGGATCGGGCGTACACGAGGTCGGGTGAGCCGCCGAGCAGATCGTCCTCGTCGAGTTCCGTGTGCTTGGGGGTGAGCCGCGCAACCTTCAACTCCAACAGGACGGCGCAGATCGCCAAGAACCACGTCGCTTCCTCCAGGTTCCACGTGTCGGTGTCTTTGGACCGCGCGAGGTAGCCATCGGTCACCTCCGCGACCCGCACATCGCAGACATCGACCTTCTGCTCGAGGATGAGGTCGGCGAGGAGCCGGAAGGGGCCGGTGAACACCGGGAGTTCGACCGGGAAGCTGCCGGCCTGCGCCGGCGGTGTCGAGGCGGACGCCACCGTGTCGCTCATGCAGGGCCTTCCGTCGCGAAGTGCATGGCGGCTCGCACCGCTCGCATCGTTTCTTGGACGACCGGCCGCACCCGCTCGGCGCCGGTTGCCAGTACTCCGTCGAGGTAGGTCGGGTCGGCGGCGAGTTCGGCCCTCCGTGCGCGGAACGGAGCCAGCTCGTCGATCAGGTGGTCGGCCAGGATCGACTTGCAGTCGACGCACCCGAGTGCTCCGGTCCGACAGTCGGTGTCGATCTGCGAAACGTCCTCGGGCGAGAAGCGACGCTGCAGCGCGAAGATCGGGCAGATCTCCGGGCGTCCGGGGTCACCGCGGCGGACCTTCTGCGGATCGGTGATGAACGAGCGCACCTTCGCGCGGATCTGATCCGGGTCGTCCTGCAGATCGATCGCGTTGTCCAACGTCTTGGACATCTTGCGCCCGTCCGAACCGGGGATCATCGGCGTCGCCGACAGGAGGGCCTGCGGTTCGACCAGTACGTCTCCGTAGAGCCGATTGAAGCGGCGCACGATCTCGCGACTGATCTCCAGGTGCGAGACCTGGTCCTCACCGACCGGCACATGCCGCCCCTGCACGATGGTGATGTCCACCGTCTGCAGCACCGGGTATGCCAACAGGCCCAGGTTCGCGATATCCCGTTCAGCGAGATCGCGAAGCCGTTCCTTGTAGGTGGGGACACGCTCGAGCCAGCCGAGCGGTGTGATCATGCTCAGCAACAGGGCCATCTCGGCGACCTCAGGCAGGTCAGATTGACGGTAGAGGACCGACCGCTCAGGGTCGATACCCGCTGCGATCAGGTCGGCCGTGAGGTCTCGCACACGACCGGGAAGCAGATCGGTGCGATCGTAGTCGGTGGTGAGCATGTGCCAGTCCGCGATGAAGTAGAAGCACTCGTAGCCTTCATCCTGGAGCCGCACCGCGTTGCCGACGTTGCCCGCCCAGTGACCGATGTGCAGCGGTCCGGTGGGACGGAACCCGGTCAGCACACGTCCGAGACCTGGGTCGGTCTCGGGGACGGATGTGGAGGGAGCGGTCGCGACGTCGATGCCGGCGATGATAGCGCGGGTCCGGGGGATCTCCGCTCAGGCGAAGACGTTGCAGCCCCCTCCCGTGGCGGCGCCGCAGAGCGCCACCGCGATCGACGTGAGGAACCCGAGCAGGAACGTGCTGAACACGAAGAGGATCACCAAGACGAACAATGGGAGGTACTTGTCGGCGTTCCGATACACCTCCCGTGCCTGTGGGGGAAGGAAGAGCGCCACGATCCTGGCGCCGTCAAGCCCAGGGATCGGCAGGAGGTGGAAGACCGCCAGCGACATGCTCGTGTAGGAGAACACGTACGCGAACAGCACGAGTTCCGTCGGGAGCGCTGAACCTGCTCTCACCACCAGTCCCCCGATGATGCCGAGCATCACGGTGCTTGCAGGCCCCGCGATCGAGACCATGACGATGTCACGCGTGCCGCGGCGGAACCTGCCTGTATCGATCGGCGCAGGCTTCGCGTATGCCGCGGGGATCAGCAGGAAGGCCGCCGCCCACGAGATCGCGATCAAGACCGGCACCAAGCCACTGCCGAAGGGTTCGAACCACGCCTTCGGGTTCATCGTGAGCCGTCCCCACAGACGAGGCGTCGCATCGCCGAGACGGGTAGCCGTCCACGCCAAGGCGTACTCCCGGACCGCCATCCCGATCGCGAGCGAAGCCAGCATGTAGAGCGCGGTGCGCACGCCCAAAGAAGTGAACCCCGCCGCGATCATCGTCTGCACTCGCTGGACACCCTTCCTGCCTCGCCACCGTCGCCGTTCAGCCGAACCACCCGTGGACCAACGGCGGGATGTCCACCTCGGTGTCCGTCACGACCAGCGCCGCCAACGTGCGAACCTCGGCCTCGCGGGCCGCCGCGTCATCGCGGGCGTGCACCTGACCGATCTCGTCGCCTTCGTCGATCGAGCTTCCGATCTTGGTTCGCATCACGATACCCACCGAAGGGTCGATCGGGTCGCCCTTGCGGACGCGACCGGCCCCGAGGGCACCGCTCGCCGAACCGACGGCCTCCGCATCGATCGCAGCCACGATCCCCGTGCGGTCCGCGAGCACCGATCGCACGACGGGTGCTCGCGGGAGCACCACGCTCGGATCATCGACGACATGAGGGTCGCCGCCCTGTGCCTGCACCATCAGGCGGAACCGTTCGAGCGCTTCGCCTGAATCCAGTGCTCGCTCGGCCCGGGCCGTCGCCTCCTCGAGCCCTACCCCTCGCGTCACCTCGAGAGCTCGAGCCACGAACAGCACCGAGAGCTCCCGGAGTCGCCCGCGATGCGTGCCACGCAAGAGTTCCACCGTTTCGACGATGTCCAGCGCGTTCCCGATGGCGTCGCCGAGCGGCTGCGACATATCGGTCACGGCGACCTTGGCGAGGCGGCCCGCACCGGTCGCGAGGTCGAGGCAGGCTCGGGCAAGCGCTCGCGCTTCATCCACCGTCTTCATGAACGCGCCCGACCCCGACTTCACATCGAGCAGGATGAGATCGCTGAGCACCGCGAGCTTCTTGCTCATGACGCTCGCGGCGATCAACGGGATCGAGGGGACCGTCGTGGTCGCGTCGCGCAAGGCATAGAGGGCGCCGTCGGCGGGGACGAGGTTGGCGGACTGCGCCGCGATCGCACATCCGACGCCTTCGACCTGGGCTGCGATCTGAGTCGGGCTGAGATCGGTGCGCAGACCAGGGATCGACTCGAGCTTGTCCAGCGTGCCTCCGGTGTGACCGAGTCCACGGCCGGAGAGCTTCGCGACCGCGAGGCCCACCGCAGCCGCCAGGGGCGCGAAGACCAGGGTGACCCCGTCTGCCACGCCACCGGTGGAATGCTTGTCGACCGTAGGCAGCTCCAGCCCAGGGAACGCAACGGTGTCGCCCGACGCGATCATCGACCGTGTCAGCGCGAGGGTTTCCACCTCGTCCAGACCGTTGAGCAGGCAGGCCATCAGGAAAGCTGCCGCCAAGGCGTCCGTGACCTCGCCCGACCCGTAACCCTCGATGAAGCCCTCGATATCAGCGGGAGCCAACGTGTGGCCGTCGCGCTTGGACGCCACGACCCGACGGTGATCTCTGACGGTCATGCTCGCCTCTCACCATGCATGATCAGCACGTTCCCGTCGGCATCGAGCTGACGTCGATCCCCTGCGCCCGGCTGTTCGTGGACCAACCGACCGGCCCGGGCCAAGGTTCCAGGACCGCCGACGCCAACCCTCAAGCGCAGGTTCGGTCGTGGCATCACGCGAAACCCAAGCGATCCAGGAAGCTCTCCCCGACCAGACCCTCGACCTCAACCCCAAGGAGCGCTGCGGTCGTGCACCCGAGATCTCCGAACGAACCTCGAGTCCCGATCTCGTATGGTCCACCTTTCAGACCGGCAGCCAGGAGGGGCGTTCGTTCACGCGAATGGTCCGTGGGTGGCGTCGTGGGATCGCACCCATGGTCGCCCGTGATGAACATGACCCCACCGTCCAGAGCACCCACGAGCTCAGGAAGGCGACGGTCGAACGACTCGATCGCGGATGCGTACCCGGACGGATCGTTGCGGTGTCCGTACTTGGAATCGAAGTCGACGAGGTTCGTGAAGATGAGCGAAGGTCCGGGCCTGGCGAGGTATTCGAGCGTGATGCTCACCCCGTCGTCGTTGGAATCGGAATACCGGGTCTCAGATATCCCCTGGCCGCTGAAGATGTCGTCGATCTTGCCCACCGCGAACACCGGGGCGCCGGCACCGACGATGGCGTCCAGCACCGTGGGACCAGGTGGTGGGACCGAGAAGTCCCGCCGTTCCGAGCGACGGGTGAACGACCCTGGTTCCCCATCGAATGGTCGCGCGATCACCCTGCCCACCTGATGGGGACCGGTGAGCAGACCGCGGGCGATACGGCACCACTCGTACAACTGCTCCAACGGCACGATCGACACATGCGTCGCGATCTGGAAGACCGAGTCCCCGCTCGTGTACACGATGGGGTCGCCACTGCGCAGGTGGCGCTCCCCCAGCTCGGCGATGATCTCGGTCCCTGACGCCGGTACGTTGCCCAAGACCCCGTGTCCGATCGCAGCCTCGAAAGCATCCATGAGATCGCGAGGGAACCCTTCGGGGTAGAGCGGGAAGGGCTCGTCCAACTGGATGCCCATCATCTCCCAGTGGCCGGTCGTGGTGTCTTTGCCAGCCGAACGCTCTGTCGCTCGACCGTGTGCCGTCCCGGGCGAAGCCCCATCCGCGACACCCTCGATATCGGTGAGCAGGCCCAGACCCATCGACGTCAGGTGAGGAACATCCAGCCCTCCGACCACCCGCGCGGTGTTCCCGATCGTGTTCGAGCCGACATCGCCATAGCGGTCAGCATCGGGCGCATCCCCTACGCCCCAGGAATCACAAACCAATACCAACACCCGAGGGACGACGGGGTCACTCACGGCGCTTCCCACCGCCAGGCGCAACGCTCCGCTCACCTGGGGCACGCCGGGCGCGTGGGTGCGACGAGTAGTAAACCTCGCGGAGGTGCTCTCGCGTCACCAAGGTGTAGATCTGGGTGGTGGCAACGCTCGCGTGCCCCAGCAGCTCCTGCACGACGCGAACGTCGGCGCCGCCCTCGAGCAAGTGGGTCGCGAAGGAATGACGGAGTGTGTGCAGCGTGACGCGTCGATCGATGCCGGCCGTCGCCACATGGGCCTCGAGCAATCGGGCGCAGCTCTGCCGGGTCAACCGACCCCCGCGACGATTCAGGAACATCGCACCTCGGCTCGACGCCGAGACGAACTCTGGTCTGGCCCTCGTGAGGTAGGCCTGCACCGCTTCCCGGCCCATCCGTCCCAAGGGCACTTCTCGTTCCTTGCCACCTTTCCCGAGCACCCGGACGGAACCTTGTTCCAGGTCCACGTCATCGACATCCGCGCCCACCAACTCGGAGATGCGCAGGCCAGCCCCGTAGAGCAACTCCAAGATGGCTCGATCCCGCACACCCGTCGGTATCGCTGGGTCCGGTGCGTCCAAGAGCTGCGTCACCTCATCCACGGTGAGGGGCCTCGGAAGGGAACGCGGCAGCTTCGGCTGGGAGATCTCGACCGCAGGATCACGCTCGGCAACGCCTTCACGAAGCAAGAATCGATGGAAAGAGCGCACCGACGAGAGCGTCCGTGCGACCGAACTCGCCCGATAGGGTCGTTCGTCGTCGCCATAGGTGGACGCGCTCAACGACGCGACGAACGAGCGAACGATCGCCTCCTCCACCTCGTCAGGCTCGTTGATGTCCCGGGTCGCCAGGAAGTCCAGGTACCGTCGAAGGTCACGTCGGTACGCGACCAAGGTGTGCTCCGAGAGGCCACGCTCGACGGTGAGGTGGTCCAGATAGCGTTCGACCTCAAGGGCGATCGGCTCCCCCACGGAACGACGCCTAGCCCAGACCGTCCACGAGGTCGGTCAACGGGATCGACGCAAGTCCGTGCGCGTGTGCCACGGCCGCGTTCGTGATCTGACCGTCGAATACGTTGACCCCCAGCGCCAATGAGTGGTCGGCGCGGATCGCGTCGACCACACCCCGAGAGGCGATCGCCAGCGCGTAGGGCAAGGTGACGTTCGTCAGTGCGTACGTGGAGGTTCGAGGCACCGCGCCGGGCATGTTCCCCACGCAGTAGTGCACGACGCCATCGACGACGTAGGTGGGATCGGAATGCGTCGTGACATGTGAGGTTTCGAAGCACCCGCCTTGATCGATCGAGATATCGACCAAGACAGATCCGGGCTGCATCGAGGCAACCAGTTCCGCGCTCACCAGGCGAGGGGCCTTGGCCCCTGGCACCAACACCGCCCCGATCACCAGGTCTGCACCGATCACCAGCCGTTCGATCGCGAGCGCCGAGCTCATGACCGTCTGGATGCGACCGTGCCAGATGCGGTCGATGTCCCGGAGCCGCTCGACCGCGCGGTCGACGACCGTCACTTCGGCCTCCATGCCCGCCGCGATCTGTGCGGCGTTGGCGCCGGCCATGCCGCCACCCAGCACGACCACCCTCGCCGGCGCGACCCCCGAGGCACCGCCCATCAGTACGCCGCGGCCACCGCGAGGACGCTCCAGCGCGCCGGCACCTTCCTGTGGCGCCATACGTCCGGCGATCTCCGACATGGGTGCCAGCAGAGGAAGTCTGCCGTCTGATGACTGCACGGTCTCGTAGGCGATCGACTGGACCTTGCGATCCGCGAGGAACCGAGTGAGTCCATCGTCCGCCGCGAGGTGGAGATAGGTGAACAGGACATGCCCGCTCCGGAACCGTTCATACTCCTGCGGCTGAGGTTCCTTCACCTTCACGATCAGGTCGGCGCCTGCGAAGACCGCATCGGCATCGGCGGCGATCATCGCGCCGGCCGCCTCGAAGTCCTGATCGGCGATCGCCGAACCGACGCCGGCCGTCGTCTCCACGAGCACGCGGTGACCCGCAGCGACCAGTTCCCGAACCCCTTCAGGGGTGAGGGCGACCCGAGATTCGTTGTCTTTGACTTCCTTCGGGACCCCGACGTTCACGAACGCGCCCTTTCGATCGGACTTGGTCGGACCGTTCCGGGCGCCAGCCTACTCAACCCGTGTTGGCCGTGCGCTATTCAGGTGACGCCAACGGCGGCCGGCCTGCCGCCATCAGGAGAGCCAACGACGTCATGCCGTCCCGCACACGGCCGCTGCGAGCGGCCTCGATCATCCGTTCCAAAGGCTCCGTCGTCACATCGATACCAGCTTCCCCCGGTCCCTCGGGCGACGCAGGGACGCGAGCCCAGAACAGATGGACGTACTGGGCCAGCGACCCAGCCGACGGGTAGTAGCCGCCGAGGAACTCGATCGCCGTGTGCCGGTAGCCCGTCTCTTCGAACAACTCGCGACCTGCCGTGGTGAGAGCATCCTCTCCCTCGATGTCGAGCAGGCCCGCAGGGATCTCGGTCAGCACCTGGCGCACCGCCGGTCGGAACTGCTTCACCAACACGACCCGTTCGTCCGGCAACACCGCGAGCACGCCGGCGGCGTCATGGGTTCGCACCACTTCCCACGGCTGGAGACCGGGCCACCGTTCGACATCGACCCGGACGAAGGCGCCGTGGTAGCCGGTGTGCGCCGAGTCGGGCTCGGCCATCGTTACCCGGTGGCGGTGAGAGGCCGGGCGACCTGGGCCTTGCGGTACGCCTGCGCGGCACCGACGAAGTCCCTGAAGAGTGGGTGCGGGCGCGTGGGGCGAGATCGGAGCTCAGGGTGGAACTGGCCGGCGATGAAGAACGGGTGGTCTGGCAGCTCGATGATCTCGGCGAGCCGGCCTTTGTGTGAATCGCCCGAGATGACCATGCCGTGCGACGTGAGCGTCTCGTGGTAGTTGGGATTGACCTCCCAACGGTGGCGATGGCGTTCTTCCACCACCTCCTCGCCGTAGACGCGAGACGCCAGTGTGTCGGGTGCGATGTAGCAGGCTTCGGCGCCCAACCGCATGGTGGCGCCCATGTCGGTGATGTCCTTCTGCTCGGGCAACAGGTCGATGACCGCGTGCGGTGTCGCTGGGTCGAACTCGGAAGAGTTGGCGCCCTCGAGCCCGCACACCGTTCGCGCGAACTCGATCACGGCGCATTGCAGGCCCAGGCAGATCCCCAGGAACGGCACCTGACGTTCCCGCGCGTACCGCACGGCCGCGACCTTGCCCTCCACTCCTCGGATGCCGAACCCACCCGGGATGAGCACGCCGTCGACGCCCTCGAGCGCTTCCTCGGTCGCGACACCTCCCAGGTCGTCCGAGGCCACCCACCGGATCTGGACGTTGGCCCCGTGGTGGAAGCCACCGTGATACAGCGCTTCCATGACCGAGAGATAGGCGTCGCGCATGTTGACGTACTTGCCGACCACCGCAACCGTGACCGGTTCGCGCGCCTCGTGGATCCGATCGACCAAACCCTCCCACTCGGTCAGGTCGGGGTCGCTGTCGATGCGAAGATGGTGTGCCAGCTCGGCGTCCAGGCCCTCCCGGTGGAGCACCAGAGGCACCTCGTAGATCGATGGGGCATCGGGAGCGCTGATCACACCGCTGATCGGCACGTCACAGAGCAAGGAGATCTTCTCCTTGAGGTTGCGCCCGATGGGTTGATCGGAACGACACACGATCGCATCGGGCTGGATACCCAGTGCGCGCAGTTCCTTCACCGAGTGCTGGGTGGGCTTGGTCTTGAGCTCACCGCTGGGACCGATGAACGGGATCAGCGACACGTGGACGAACGCGCACCGATCACGGCCCACCTCGTTGCGGAGTTGGCGGATCGCCTCGATGAACGGGAGCGACTCGATGTCGCCCACCGTACCGCCGATCTCCACGATGACCAGGTCGGCAGCCTCTGCCTCGGCGAGTGCGAGGACCCGCTCTTTGATCTCGTCGGTGATGTGGGGGATCACCTGGACGGTCTTGCCCAGATAGTCGCCGCGACGTTCTTTGGCGATGACGCTGGAGTAGACGGCCCCGGTCGTGAAATTGGAACCTCGATGCAGATCGGTATCCAGGAAGCGTTCGTAGTGACCGAGGTCGAGGTCGGTCTCGGCCCCGTCATCCAAGACGAAGACCTCGCCGTGCTCGAAGGGGTTCATCGTGCCGGGATCGACGTTGACGTAGGGGTCGAGTTTCTGGATGACCACCTTGATGCCACGGGCTTTGAAGAGGCGGCCGAGGGAGGCGGAGGTGATGCCCTTGCCGAGTCCGGAGGCGACTCCCCCGGTGACGAAGATGAACTTGGGCTGTTCCCTCACCACGGGAAGCGATGCTAGCAGAGGCTTCCGACCGGCCGTGGCGCTTCGACAGGAAAAGACCGTTCGATGCTCAGAAAGTTGAGCCGATCACGCGTCGACCCGAACCTGCGCCCGGATCTTGGCCGCCTCATCGAGTAGCTCTTCCGCATGCGACACGGCCCCGGCACTCTCGGCCAACCCCGCGAGCATGCGCGAAAGCTCGGCGACCCGCTGGTCGTGGTCCAAGACCTCGAGACGTGCCAGGCCACCTTCCTTCGTCACACGGACGTGCTGGTCGGCGAAGCACGCGATCTGAGGGAGATGCGTCACCACGACCACCTGGCGATCGTGCGCTAAGCGCGCCAGCCGCTTGCCCACCGACAGACCCGCCTGCCCCCCGATGCCTGCATCGACCTCGTCGAAGACCAAGGTCGGCACCTGATCGAGATCAGCGAGGACGCTGCGGCACGCCAGCATCGTGCGTGACAGCTCCCCTCCGGATGCCGTCTTGGCCAGCGGAGCGCTCCGCTGGCCGGGACCAGCCGCGAAGCGCAACTCGACACGTTCAGATCCACCCGGGCCGGGAGGATCCACGGGCTCCAGGTCAACTCGAACCACGGCGCCGGGCATGCCGAGCTGGTGGAGTTCGGCGCCCACAGCCGCCGCGAGCGGGGCTGCAGCGCGCTCACGTCCCAGCCGCACGGTCGCTGCCTTCGCGTCGACGTCCGCCTCCGAGGCGGAGAGATCACGTCTGAGTGAGTCGAGCCGCTCGTCGGCGCCGTCCAGATCCTGGAGCCTGCCGGCGGACTCGTGGAGGAACGAGCGCACGTCGTCATCGGTCTCCCCGTACTTGCGTTGCAGGGCCCGCAGGGCCGCCATCCGCTCGCGGATACCCTGGAGACGGTCAGGATCGGCGTGCAGCGACTCGCCATAAGACCGCACGTCGCGAGCCAGTTCGGCGACCTCCGCCGACGATCCGAGCGCCCGCGTCCCCAACTCGTTTGCCCCCGGGTCGAGTGCTGCGGCCTCGGCCAGGGTCTGCGCCGCGGTCGCCATGGCCGAGGTCGCCCCACCTTCGTCCCCGTCGAGGACCGCCGCCGCTGTCGCTGCGAACTCGAGGAGTCGCTCGACATGTGCCAAGCGTGCTTCGGCCGCCACGAGTTGCGCGGTCTCACCCGGCTGTGGATCGACCTCTTCGATCTCGCGAACCTGGTAGGCGAGGAGGTCGAGTTCACGTTCTCGATCGCGGGATGCATCGCTGAGGGTCTCCACCTCTTGGCGCAACGATCTGAGACGCTCGAACGCTTCGCGATAGGCCAGCAGGGCCACAAGATGCTCATCGCCCGCGAACCGATCCAGGAACGCCGTCTGGGTAGCACCGGTCAGCAGACGTTGCGTTTGGTGCTGGCCATGGACCTCAACCAGGTGTTCGCCGAGGGTGGCGAGTGCCGATGCGGTCGCGAGCTGACCAGAGATACGCGCAGAGCCCTTGCCCTCCGCGCTGACCGTGCGGGCGAGGATCAACTCGCCGTCCTCGCTCCATTCGGTGACGTCGATGGACGTCTCGGAGCCGGGGGCATCGAACCGTGCTTGCACGCGCGCAGAGCCCGCGCCTTCACGCACCAAGGAGGCCGACGCCCGTGCCCCGAGCGCGAGCGAGAGCCCGACCGTGACCATGGTCTTGCCTGTGCCGGTCTCACCCGTCAGGACGTTGAGGCCCGCGTGCAACGGCAGATCGAGGTCATCGATGACTCCCAACCCGGCGATATGGAGTTCGTGCAACACCTGGGGAGCCTACGGCTCCGGGCCGACATCAGCCCGGGGATCCGAGACGTCTTCATCGTCCTCGCCCGGGAGTCCGAACTTGTCACGCACCAGTGAGAGGAACCCCGGTGCATCGCCTCGTCGCACCATACGCGCGGGCCGGCTCGAGCGACGGATCCGGACCTTGGAACCTACGGGGAGCTCGATGCTCTGCCGTCCGTCGGCTGACAAGATCCCGCTCTCATCGCCCATCACCAAGAGCGACACTTCCGAATCCGGGTCCAACACGAAGGAACGATCGAACACCATGTGCGCGGCGATCGGCGTCAAGACCAAGGAATCGACGGCGGGACTCACGATCGGGCCCCGCGCTGAGAACGAGTACGCGGTAGAACCCGTTGGGGACGCCACGATCACACCGTCGGCAGAGAACGTGGTGACGTACGCACCGTCGACCTCGACCGCCAACCGGACCAAGCGATGCCGGGCTCGCTTCTCAACCATGACCTCGTTCAAGCCCCACTGCGGTTCGAAGGATGCTCCATCGATGGGCTCCACCGTCAGCGCCATCCGCTCCTCGATCCGCGCGGTGCCCGCCAGGACGGTACGGATGAGCGCCACCGCCTCACCCGGTTCGACCTCGGTCAGGAAACCGAGCCGCCCCACCATGACCCCCAGCACGGGGCATCCCAGATCGGAAGCCGCGTGCGCTCCTCGCAGGAACGTTCCGTCGCCACCGACGGACACCACCAGATCGAAGCCGCCGACCCGATCGGTCACCGTGCCATCCCCGGGGATCACCGAGGTCTCGACCTCGGTGCCGTCGAGCTCCCCGCGGATCCGGTCCGCTGCGTCGACGGCAGCCTCTCGGCCCGGATGCACGACGAACCCCACAGCATTCATCCAGCCACCAGCTCCCCCTCGGCGATCGCTGCGTCCAGATCCGACGACGAGACCTCCGCAGGCTGACCCGACTTGCGACCGTGCAGCAGGAACTCAACGTTGCCTGCGGGGCCCCTGACCGGGGAGGCCATCACGCCGACAGGCACGATCCCCGACTCCTCGGTTGCCGCGAGCACTTCGTCGAGTACCCGACGCCAGACGGTCGGTGAACGGACGACGCCCCCGCTGCCCACGTCCGCGGGACCGGCTTCGAACTGTGGCTTCACCAGGGCGACGAACGAGGCGAGAGGGCTGGAGATCGCTGCGAGCACCGGCAGGACGGTCCGCAGGGAGATGAACGACAGGTCGGCAACGACCAGGTCGGGAACGAACGCCAAGGTCTCGAGGCGCAGATCGCGGACGTTGACCCGCTCCATCACCGCGACCCTTTCATCGGTGCGAAGCGCCCAGGCCAGTTGTCCGTAGCCCACGTCCACAGCGATCACTCGAGATGCCCCTCCTCGCAACAACCGATCGGTGAACCCACCGGTCGAAGCACCGGCGTCGAGACAGTCGAGACCGCGAGGGTCAACGCTGAACCGTGCCAGCGCGGCGTCGAGCTTGTCGCCGCCCCGGGACGCGAACCGTCGGGCGGGTGCTGACACCGTCACCGGCTGATCGTCCGCCACCAAGGTGGCCGCCTTCGTCGCCGGGGAACCAGCGACGAGCACGAGACCCGCGCGGACGGCTTCCTGGGCCTCCGCACGACTCGAGGCAAGACCACGGCGCACCAGCTCGGTGTCGAGCCTCCGCCTGGTCACGGTGGCGTGCACCCTCCGATGCCGGTTAGGCGCCGGTCGGACCGGGGTTCGAACCGGAGCGGCTTGCCGAACCGGACGACGTGGAACGCTTGGCCGTCGACGTCTTGCGACGAGCCGGTGTCTTGCGGGCGGCGGTCTT
Organism: Actinomycetota bacterium; assembly: GCA_036520695.1. Classification (GTDB taxonomy): domain Bacteria; phylum Actinomycetota; class UBA4738; order UBA4738; family HRBIN12; genus JAOUEA01. The sequence continues at coordinate 5,239 of DATDJD010000261.1, read as the reverse complement.
TCGACCCGAGGCGGTCTTGCCGGCGTCGCGCTCAAGATCGCGCACCCGCTTCTTCAGGGCATCGAGTTCGGCGGTCGTGGCGACGCCTGCGTTCTTCACCTGATCGGAGATCTCGGCACGCATGAACGTCGTGAGACGTTCTCGGTTGGATTGTGACCAATCCATCAGGTCGGCGGCCGTCTTCGCGATCTGTTCCTTGGCGGCGCCCGGTTCCATCATGTCTTTGGCGAGTTGCTGCGCCTTGGCGGGCGTGAGCAGTCCGAGGGTCGCCTCAAGGGTCTTTCGCAGGTCATCGAGCACCATAGGAACGGTCCTTTCGCGGGTGTCGCGTTGGGTTGACCCCAGCATACCGTCCCCGCCGCGGCGCCCTCCCGACGAACCGGCTCAGGTGGCTCAGGTGACCGGCTCGAACAGGGCTCCCAAGTCGGCGGCGACGTAGGTCGGCGGCGTGGCGGTCCGGGCGGCCTCATCGCGTGTCGAGATGCCGGTGAGGACCAACATCGAGTCCCAACCGAGTGCGAACGCACCGGCGATATCTGTGTCGATCCTGTCGCCGACCACGAGCGGGTCACCGCCACCGGCACGAGCCAGCGCCGCCGTGAATATCGGAGCGTTGGGTTTGCCGACGACCTCCGCTCGGGTTCCGGTGGTGGCCTCGACCGCGGCGACCAGGGCACCGGCGCCGGGCCATCGAGCACCACCGGGGGCGGGGAACGAACCGTCCGGATTGGTCGCGATGAACACCGCCCCCCGATCGATCAAGATCGCCGCCGTGCGCAAGGTGTCGTAGTCGGCGGTGCGATCCAGCCCGACGACGACCACCTCGACTTCGGATCCTTCGGCATCGACGATCCGGATCCCCACCTGGGCCAAAGCCTCCTTGATACCGTCCTCGCCCACTACGAAAGCGGTGGTGACCCCTCGTTCGGCGAGGAGTGCCGCGGTCGCCAGCGCAGAGGTCTCGATCTCTTCCACGTCCGCCTCGACCCCAACGGCAACCAGGCGGCGAGCCACCGAGGTCGGGGTCGCGCTGGCGTTGTTGGTGACGAAGGCCACCCGTTTCCCTGCCGCCCGAAGACGGGTCAGCGCCTCGGCCGCTGACGGTATCGGATCGACACCTCGGTAGAAGACACCGTCCAGATCGAACAGGAAGGCGTCGTAGCGATCAGCGATCACCGGGCGGGTCGACCCCTTCGGCTCCCGGTCGTTGCTGTGGTCACGACTGCTATACAAGGTGGATGCCTCGGATCTCCCCGTTCCACGGACTCGTGTTCGACACGGCCATCGCAGGTCCACTGGACCAGGTGACGGCACCTCCCTACGACGTTATCAGTGACCGGCGCCGGCTCGACCATCTCCGCACGAGCCCCTACAGCGTGGTGCATCTGGATCTGGCGGAAGGGGTCGATGACCCATCAGCGGGCCCTCACAGCCGCTATGCGCGGGCCGCCCACCTCCTCGACGACTGGCGACTGCGGGGCATCCTGACCCTCTCCCCGGAGCCTTGCTACTACGCCTACGAGATGACCTTCGCGATCGACGGGCGCGACCACGCGATCCGGGGACTCTTGTGCGCGATGGATCTGGAACCCTGGAACGGGTCGGTCGTCCCACACGAACGCGTCATGGACGGACCGGTGCAGGACCGGCTGCAACTGTTGCGTGCCACCCACACGCACATGTCGCCGGTGTACGGCACCATCACCGGTCCGTGTCAGCCGCTTTCCACCTTGTTGCAGACCGTGTCCAGCGCGCCCGCAACATCGACGACGCAGGATGACCAGGGCGTCATCCACCGCATGTGGCCGATCGCTGCCGACGCGGCGATCGCGACATGGGTTGCGGGCGACTCCCTCCTGATCGCCGATGGCCACCATCGGTACACGACCGCATTGCACTACCGGGACGAGCGCCGGCGCGGCGAAGGTCCCGGGCCGTGGGATCGGGTCCTGACACTGGTGGTCGATGCCGCTGCCGAACGACTCCCGGTGTTGCCGTTCCACCGTGTGCAGGTGGCGGGATCCATGCCCGACATCACCGGCGACCAGGTCGGCGATCTCGCCGAGGCGTTGGCGAACTGCTCGGACCACGACGTGGTGGCAGCGACGGTTCGGCGAAAGCCCGACGGGTCGATCCGCTTCGACACGTTGCCCCTGCCCGGACGGGCTCCCGCCGTGCAGTCTCTCCACGCAGACATCTTGGACGGTCGCATACCGGACGTCGCGCTGCGATTCGTGTCCGATCCGGAAGAGGCCGTCGAGGCGGTACGGTCCGGCGAGGCCGTGGGCGCCTACCTCTTGCCACCCACGACCCCCGACCGGATCCGCACCGTGATCGATCGCGGCGAGCGCCTGCCCCAGAAGTCGACCTATTTCTGGCCGAAACCACGGACCGGCATGGTCATGATGCCGCTCGATGTACCTGCTGATCGTTCGGTGGTTCCAGCTTCTTGATCCCGCTGGCCACCACCTCGGTGAGGCTGCGAGCTCCCGCTCCGCTCCGGTAGAACCGGCGAACGAGTTGCCCGTGAACGAGCACCTCATCGCCTTTGGCGATCCCTTGCAGTGCCTGGGTGCCGACCGTGGCGTGCCACGCCGCGACCGGGAGGGGGAGGAGGCGTCTGCCTGCCTCCGGAACGGAGAGCCTGAGCTCGGTCACCTCGTCACCCGATGGCATCGTGCGTTCGACCGGCTCGGCCGAGACGGTGCCAGCGAGCACGACGACGTTGACCGTCACCATGGCTCCCCTTTCGTACTGTCGTCGGCGCCCGTGGATCGGGCTCCGAACTTCGTGGTTCGTCTCGACCGTACTCCGGAGCACCGACACCCCTATGCGAGACTTCGGTCGTGGACACCCAAGGACGCACAGCGACCATGACTTCGCTCCTCGACGGCATCACCGCGATCGACACGATGATGACCGGTGAGCCCGAACTCAATGCCGTCTACTTCGTGGCCGCCGCTGAGCCCACGTTGCTCGAAGCCGGTCCCGGTGCCGACCACGACGTGATCGTCGACGCGCTCACGCGACTGGGCATCGGGCCCTCCGATCTCGCACACATCGTCGTGACCCATATCCACGTCGACCACGCCGGGGGCGCAGGTGCGCTCACCGACGCGTTCCCTGGCGCCACCGTCTGGGCTCACGAGCGGGGTCTGCCGCACCTGGAAGACCCCACTCGGCTCGTGGCTTCCACCGCCCGGACCTACGGGACCGAGCGCATGGAAGCCTTCTACGGACGGACCCTGCCCGTGCCGTCTTCCCGGCTCCGGGCGGTCGCAGACGGGGATGAGATCTCGCTGGGCGACAGGATCCTGCGGGTCATCGGGACACCGGGGCATGCATCGCACCACGTGGCTTTCCATGATCCAGGGAGCGGAGCGATGTTCACGGGTGAGGCGATCGGTTCCCACCTGCCGTGGGCCGATGCGTACCGACCTGCGCTCCCTCCGCCGGAGGTGGACGTCGAACGAGCGCTGGACAGCATCGATCGCATCCGGGCGTTCTCGCCTTCGGTCCTCCTGACCTCCCACTACGGACCGGTGCAGGATGCCGTCGAGGGATGCGAGCGCGCCGCCCAGCGGCTACGAGCGTGGTCTCAGACTGTCCACGACGAGCTGCAACGCGACCCGACCATCGAACCGACCGAACTCGCCGCCATCCTGACCGAGCTGGCGTCGGCGGAGTTCCTCCAGGACAGCGGGCGACCGATCGACCTGCCCCGTTACGACGCGCTCGGGTCGATCGCGATGAACGGTGCCGGACTCTCGCGCTACTGGCGGAAGCGGTGGGAACGGGAGACGACATCGCGCGAAGGACCCGCAGAGCCGGAACCTTCTGACTAACCCAGTTCTGCGAGTCGCTCAGCCACGTCGAACGCGCCGGCGTCGTGACGCATGATCTTCCTGAACTCCTCGGCACCCTCTTCACGCCGTCCGGCTTTCACCATGATGTCGCCACGCACGTACCAGAGCCGCAGGGTGTACGGCTCCGCAACGTCTTCGCGCGTCTTCGCGCGGCCGAGGAACGCGAGGGCTTCTGCGAACCTCCCCTGATCAGCGAGCGCCGAGGCAGCCACGATCACCGATTCGGCCTTGGCGTCGTTGGACACCTTGGCCCGCAGCGCTTCCTCCGCCAAAGGGATCGCTTCAGCCGGCTTGCCGACGGCTCTCAGACAATCGGCGATCACGTGGTTCTGGTCGGCGTGCCCGGTCATCCGGCGGTAGGCCTTCAGCTCGGTCAACGCCTCTTGCCATCGCTCCTGCCCGTAGAGGGCCAGGCCGAGCACCTCACGCACGGATGCAGATCGGGGCGAGAGCTGCTTAGCCTTCGCGGCTTCCGCCACCGCCGCACCGGAGTCGCCCCGGTCGAGCAGATCCACGGCACGCGAGAGCCGCGACACGACATCACGGACCTGGGTGGGACGCGTGACACGTTGCAGCTCGTCCATGACGTCTCGAGGCAGATCCGACTGCGGCGTGGCGCGTGGACGACCCTTCGATCCGGGACGTGGGGTGAGGGCTTTGGGCATCAGGACTCCTAGGGTAACGACCGAAGCCGGCGGAGAAGAGAACGGGCCGCCCGAAGGCGGCCCGTTCATCACGATGTCCCGGCGGCGACCTACTCTCCCACCAAGTCTCCCTGGCAGTACCATCGGCGCTGGAGGGCTTCACTTCCGGGTTCGGGATGGGACCGGGTGTTTCCCCTCCGCTATGACCACCGAAACGGTGGTTCTCATGACGGATCCCCCTTGCGAGGAACCCATCAGAGAAGCTCTGAGGGTGCGAGCTCCGAGTTACCCCGGAACTGCGATAGCGAGCGCGAGCAAGAGTCAAGTCCTCGGCCTATTAGTACCGGTCAGCTCCACACGTTGCCGTGCTTCCACTTCCGGCCTATCAACCTGGTGGTCTGCCAGGGGCCTTACCCGGTTAACCCGGTGAGAGATCTCATCTTGAGGCAGGCTTCGCACTTAGATGCTTTCAGCGCTTATCCCTTCCGAACGTAGCCAACCAGCCATGCCGCTGGCGCGACAACTGGCACACTAGAGGTTCGTCCACCCCGGTCCTCTCGTACTAGGGGTAGCTCCTCTCAGATCTCTTGCGCCCACAGCGGATAGGGACCGAACTGTCTCACGACGTTCTAAACCCAGCTCGCGTGCCTCTTTAACGGGCGAACAGCCCGACCCTTGGGACCTGCTCCAGCCCCAGGATGAGACGAGCCGACATCGAGGTGCCAAACC
>DATDJD010000260.1:0-7697 GCA_036520695.1 Actinomycetota bacterium | reverse complement strand
GGTGTGTCGGCGGGCACGTCGGACCCCCGCAAGAGCGTGGTGACGCCGATCACGAAGACGCGCCCTTCCCGCGCGATGTGGCGCAGCGTCGCGACCCAGTTCTCGCCGTTGTCCCACGTGGGTGCGGTCCAGATCTCGACGCCCTTGGCATACATCGCGGTCCGCGCCAGCGGCATGAAGTTCTCCCAGCAGATCAACCCGCCCACCGTGCCGAACGGGGTCTGGTAGACCTCGAGGTCAGATCCGTCGCCCATGCCCCACACGAGCCGTTCACCACCGGTGGGCATCAACTTGCGATGTTTCCCCAGCAGCGCGCCATCAGGCCCGAACATGAGCTGTGCGTTGTACAGCGTGCCCCCGTCGGCGAGTTCGTTGATCCCGACGGAGAGGTACGCCTTCGCTGCCTTCGCGGCTCTGCCGAGCGCCTCGGTCGCCGGGCTGGGCACCTTCACCGACTGATCGACGAGGCGGCTCATGAGTTCGTCGAACGCCCCGTCCCAGGCGGGCGCTCGCCACACCCAATCCGGGTAGGTCGGGATGAACGTCTCGGGGAACACGATCAGCTTCGCCTTCTTCTTCGCGGCTTCCTTGGCGCGTGAGGCAACCAACTCGATCGTCGCGTCACGGTCGAGGAACACCGGTGTCGCCTGCACCGCTGCGACCGTCACCTCACCCATGGTTGCCTCCTCACTCGCCACGCACCTCGGCGTCGGGGTCGCGGGCCGGATCGCCTGCGGGCAGGACATCTTCGGCCCAGTCGTTGCGTTTCCATGCCGGCACCGGAGTCACACAATCCTCGCGCGGAACGAAGGCGGATCCCTCGACCTCGTGCATGCGGTGGATGTACCTGGGGCAGTTCGGGAAGATCTCCGTCGGTCGAACCCGAACCACGAACTGCGCTTCTGGCCAGCCGTCGCGGAGTGGATCGTCCAGCTCGACCGACGCCTCTCCGTTCACACGCAGCCGGTTCCGATGCTCGAAGTCGATGAACAACATGCCCACGTGGCCGGCATCGACGATGTTGCCCATCGACAGGTACATGCCGTTGCCATCGTAGTTGGGGAAGGCGAGGGTCGTATCGTCAACTACCTTGACGAATCCGGGAGCTCCACCCTTGTACGACACGGTGGGACGCCCCTGCTCATCGGCGGTCGCCAGGAAGAACATGTCACGTGCTTCGATGAACGCCGCATCGTGGTCTGTGAACCGATCGTGCACGATGACATCCTCGAGCCGGTCGGCAAGCCGACGTGTGTCGAACCGGTCCTGAAGCTGCCGGCTCCCCTGCTGATAGAACACCTCGTCGCTCATCAACCTGCTCCCGGTTCAGGGGATACGGGGGTCAACGCCAGTGCGAACGCTTCACCCGTACCGTGTCGGGTCCACGAGCCCCGTTCGAGGACGTGGACCCCTCCGGTACCCACGACCTCCCATCGGGTGCAGTCCCCCACCATAGCCGTGTCCTCGTCGATACCGATCAACCGCGACCCTTCGGGCACCGACGACTCCATGAACCCAGTGAGCCCCGGCGCGAACCCGTCGAGCGTGTCCCAATGTGGCCCGAACCAAGTGCCCGGGAAGACACCGAGACCGGGCTGCCAGAGTTCATCGTCGATGGACTCCCGGGCGCTATCCGGAGCCGTGTCACCCAAACTGGCGACCCCAGCGCTGCAACCCCCGTACCCCATGCCGTGGGCCATCGCTCCGCGCAGCGCCGTCCAGAACGGAGTGTCCGCCAGCACCGAGGCCAGGTAGGCGGGGTTCCCACCGCTGAAGAAGATCATCGACGCCTCGTCCAGCATCGAGACCAGGTCCTGACGGTGGGCGTCATCACGGGTCTTCAGGGCCACCACCTGTGCGGGGATACCTCGACCCGCGTAGTGCGCCAGCCCTTTCGCTGCCCAATGGTCGAAGACGCCGTCTCCTTCGGCTGCCGAGGCCGTCGGCGCCACCAGCACGCGTCCCGGACGGGCCCCGTCCCGCACGAGCATGCGACGGTCGACCTCATCGGTCCACGGATCGAACTCGCCGGAGCCCAGGAGAGCCCACGCCTGCGTCGCGCTCACGCCCCCACAGCCTCCGTGCGCAGATCCCGATCGATCGCCGTACCAAGCTCCGCCGCGACCTCCAGCACCAGTTCCACGTCCTCGGCCTCCGTCCGGAAGTTCACGATGCAGGTTCGCAGGGTGAACTTCCCGTCCAAGATCGCGTTCGAACAGAAGACACGCCCGTCCAGTTGTATCTCGGTCATGATGCGCTGGTTCAACGTCGACAGATAGGTCTCGCGTGCCTCGACATCGGGCATGTCCGCCACGAGGCCGGTCGGGATGAATCGGAAGCACGTGATCGACAGCCCCACGGGCGCGCACAGTTCGAAGTCCTCACGCTCCTGCACGAGCGCACCCAGGTAGCGGGCGAGCTCGGCGTCGTGGGAGATACGTCGTGCGTACGCCGCCCGTCCGTGCGCAAGGAGCGACGCCCAGACCCGCAGCGACCAGAACCCCCGGCTGAAGTTGGGCCCGTACTTGCCCAGGTCGGTGCCGTGGCCCGTCGCCTCCTTGTCCTGCACGGTGTAGGCCGCATAGGCATCGAAGGACTGCGCGAGTTGCTCCATGTCACGCACCAGGATGCAGCCGCCCGAATGCGGTGTGTAGAGCCACTTGTGTGGATCGAACGCCACCGAATCCGCTCGCTCGATGCCGGCGAACTGGGGACGCAGGTCGTCGGCGAGCATCGCCGGCCCGCCGTAGGCGGCATCCACATGGAGCCACAGGCCTTCATCGCGGCACACATCGGCGATCTCGTCGAGCGGGTCGATGGCCCCCGTGGAGACCGTCCCCGCGCTGGCGACCACCACCATGGGGTGGATCCCGGCGGATCGATCCAGCGCGATCTGCGTTCGGAGTTCCTCGACCTTCATCCGGCGGCGATCGTCCACTTCGATGTGACGGATGTTGGCCGCCCCGATGCCCAGGGTGTCGATCGCTCGATCGCTCACGACGTGGGTCTCGGTCGACAGGTACGCGCCGAGCGGCGGCCCGGCCGCGACGCCTTCGCGTCGGACGTCCCACCCAGCACGCTGGTCTCGCGCCAGCTTCAATCCGATCATCGTGGCCATGGCCCCGCCGGACGTGAGTTCACCGCCGGCCCCCTCGCCCATGCCGAAGACCTCCTGGGCGAACCAGCGACATAGGTGGAGTTCGATCTCGGTGGCCGCCGGAGCCAACAACCACCCGCCGGCGTTCATGTTGAGACCCGAGGCCAGCAGGTCGGCGGCCGATCCAGGCACGGTCCCGGCACCGGATACGTACGCCATGAAGCCTGGGTGACCCGGGTACATCGACCAGTCGAGCGCGATCTCGCGGAAGTAGGCCAGCAGGTCGTCGTCGGCCATCGGGGCGTCGGGCACGGGGACGGCCACGGCCGTGCGGACCTGATCAGCGGTGATACGCCGTGCGACGGGCCGATCGCGCAGGCCCTCGATGACCTCCTGCCAGATATCGGCGGTGCCGTCGACGAACCCCCGGGCCCGCTCAGCCCCCCAGTCCAGATCACGGACCGGTTCGGGTCGCTGCACCATCCGTCCTCCTCGCCTCGTTCCTCGGTCGTGCTTCGGTCGCGGCCCTCAGGGCTTGGTCGACGCCAAGCGGAACCACTCGTTCGCCATCTCGCGACGGAACACGTCGGCGCCGATCGCGTCGACGATGTAGCCGATCTGGCTCTCGTGCTCCTGGATCGCCGCGAACTTGCGGTCCAGCGCGTCCTCGTCGAGGGCCAGATCGATCGAGAGTTCCTCAGGAGGGGTGACCGGCGGGGTCCCGGGCCTGAACATCTCCAGCGGTTCGAAGATCGCCTGGAACTCCTCGACGTAGGCCGGCGTCATCGTGGCGTAGTGCAGACACGAGCCGGACGGCGCCACGTCCTCGAACGCCTGCGTCGCCCACGTACAGACCGACATATGCGCGAGGTGTCCGGTCATGCCATCGGGTCCGAACGTCAGAACGGTGTCGGGCTGCACCTCGGCCATGATCTCGCGAACACGCGCCGCGCCCGCGTCCGGGAGCGGGGTGTCCATGTCGATATCCGGGTAGTCGAGCCAGTGATGTTCGTTGACGCCGATGCGGGCCAGGCTCCGCAGGAGTTCTCGCTCGCGCACCGAGCCCATCGTGTCAGGGGGCCAGCGCTCCTCGTCCATGGAACCACCCTCGCCGCGGGTGGCGGTGATACAGACGACCCGGGACCCTCGATCCACCGCTTCGGCCATGAGTCCGGCCGACAGATACGTCTCATCGTCGGGGTGTGCCCAGATGCCCAGGATCGTGCCGAGTTCCATGCCTGCCTCCCCGCGCGCATCGTAGCGGGGCGAGGCGTTCACGCGGTAGGAGCCTGATCGCTGAGCATGGCGTTGATCTTCGTCAACAGTTCGGGGGGCACGTGGTCTCCCGAGCACTTGGTGGAGATCATCACTTTGAGGTGCCGGCGGAAATCTGCCCGTCCCATACACGGCGGACAGTCGATCAGGTGCTCCTGGATCTTGATGTGAACGGCTGGGTCCACCTCTCCGTCGAGGTAGGCCTCGATCTCTCGAAGCGTTTCGATGCACTTTGGCTTGGTGGGCATGTCACTCATCGACCAGTCCTCGTTCTCGGGCTGTGTCCCACAACGCCTTCTCGAGCGCTTTCCTTCCCCGATGCAGTCGAGACATCACGGTGCCGATCGGCGTCTCCATGATCTCGGCGATCTCTTTGTAGCTGAACCCTTCGACGTCGGCCAGCAGAACGGGGATGCGGAAGTTCTCCGGGAGTGACTCCAGCGCACGCTTCACGTCTTCGTCGGGCATCTGGTCCAGGACTTCGTTCTCGGCCGAGGCCTCCACGCTTCGGCCGCCCAACTTGTCGTACAGGTACCACTCGTCGATGTCGTCCGGGCCGTCGACCGTCTGCGGTTGGCGCTGCTTCTTGCGGTAGGTGTTGATGAAGCTGTTCGTCAGGATCCGATACAGCCACGCTTTCAGGTTGGTGCCTTCCTTGAAGCCGGCGAATCCCCGGAACGCACGCAGGTAGGTCTCCTGCACCAGATCCTCGGCGTCCGCGGGATTCCGCGTCATGCGGAGCGCTGCGCCGTACAAGCTGGACAGCATCGGCACGACATCGCGCTCGAATCGTTCGCGCAGCGCGGGGTCGTCGGTGGCAGCGGTCTGGGACATGGGCGGCCAGTATCGCGCATCCAGGGAGGGCCCGACCCTGCCGATAGGTGTGAAGGATCCGTTACGTCTGAGCCCCAGATCCCCCGGTCTGCCTGTCATAGCGGGTAGGTGGTGGGAAGATTGGTGCACGATGCCCGACAACAACGCGAACGATCGCAACCCTTTCACCCGCAAGCCCAGCTCGGATGGCAACGGCAACGGAGGTTCGGGGACACCCAAGCCGCGCTTCGCTCCCTGGCTGATCGTGCCCATCCTGCTGGTGGCCCTCCTGCTCTTCCAATCCTTCCTCTCTCGCGCGAACACGAAGCAGATCCCGTTCAGCCAATTCACCCAGGCGGTGGCCGACGGCAACATCGTGTCCAGCGCCGACAACCCTGTGAAGATCTCCGATTCGCAGATCTCGGGCAAGATCGTGATCGACGGCAACGAGCAGGATTTCTCCACACCACTGTCGACCAACTTCGAAGTGAACGAGACCTTCACGACGTCGCTGGACGACGCAGAGATCGTGTACGAGTTCGCGCAGCCCAGCGTGTTCCTCTCGCTCCTGCTGAACCTGCTTCCCTTCGTGCTGATCATGGGGCTCGTGTACTGGTTCGTGTTCCGACGCATGGGCTCCGGTGCCACCGGTGCCCTCAACATGGGCAAGAACAAGGTCAAGATCTACGACCGCAAGGAACTGAAGACCACCTTCGCCGACGTCGCGGGCGTGGACGAGGCCAAGGAAGAACTCCGCGAGATCGTCGAGTTCCTGTCCAACCCCAAGAAGTACCAGCGGCTCGGCGGGCGCATCCCTAAGGGTGTGCTGTTGCTGGGGCCTCCAGGCTGTGGCAAGACCCTGCTGGCTCGGGCGGTCGCGGGTGAAGCCAACGTGCCGTTCTTCTTCATGAGCGGGTCGGAGTTCGTGGAGATGTTCGTCGGTCTGGGTGCCGCTCGCGTACGTGAGCTGTTCCAGCAGGCCAAGGAGAAGGCACCTGCCCTGGTGTTCCTGGACGAGATCGACACGATCGGCAAGGGGCGTGCCGGGGTCGGTGGCGCAGGACTGGGCGCCCACGACGAACGCGAACAGACCCTGAACCAGCTCCTGGTCGAGATGGACGGCTTCGACGCCAGCAAGGGCGTCATCATCATGGCCGCCACCAACCGGCCCGATGTCTTGGACCCGGCCCTGATCCGTCCCGGTCGCTTCGACCGTCAGGTCGTGGTCGATCGTCCCGACCTGAAGGGACGCGAGGAGATCCTGCGCGTGCACGCACGTGGGGTGGCGCTCTCACCCAACGTCGAACTGCGCACGATCGCGGCCCGCACCCCCGGGTTCACCGGAGCAGACCTGGAGAACGTCGTGAACGAGGCCGCCCTGCTGGCCGCGCGCCGCGAGAAGAACTCGGTCACGATGGACGAGCTGGAAGAGGCCATCGACCGTTCGTCCATGGGCTTGGAGCGCCGTTCGCGCGTCATGAGCCCCAAGGAGAAGAAGCGGGTCGCCTCACACGAGATGGGCCACGCGCTGGTCGCCCACTACTGCGACAACCTGGACCCCGTGCACCGCATCACGATCATCCCCCGGGGCACCGCCGCACTCGGACTCACCATGACCCGCCCCCTGGAGGACCGGTTCCTACAGACCGAACCTGAGCTGAAGGACATGCTCGCCTACGCCATGGGAGGCCGGGTCGCCGAAGAACTCGTCTACGGCGAAGTATCCACCGGAGCGCAGAACGACCTGGAGCAAGCGACACGGATCGCTCGGGCCATGGTCACCGAGTACGGCATGAGCGAGAAGGTCGGTCCGATGTCGCTGGGGCGCGAGGACCCCAACGCCATCTTCGGCAGCGGTCCTCGGATCTCTGGCCACACCGCGGAGAAGATCGACGAAGAGGTCAACCGCTTGCTCGAGGAAGCGCATGACCAAGCCGAGCGCCTCCTGATCGAGCACCGCACCTTGCTCGACCAGCTCGGCGCAGTCCTGCTCGTCGTCGAGACGATCGACGGCGATGACCTGGAGGCATACACCTCCGGCACCAAACCGATCCCTGCCCCCGAGGACCTCCGCCGCGTTGAAGAGACCCGGCAGGCTGAGGATGCTGCGGCCGCCGCCGTCGCCGACAAGGAACACAACCGCGAGCGTGGACGCCTGGGCAGCCGGTTCGGAGAGTTGCCACCGGCGCCGCCCATGCCCACGATCGACTAGCGCTCGGTCTCTCCCCCCGGTGGTTGGGGGTCCAGCACCAGATCCCATCGGTCGCGCCAGCGTTCCAGGAACCGGTAGTAGTTGCGCTTGGACCACCTCGCGCGTTCCGCCGGGTCGGTGGTGGACCACACCCGGTGTTCATGCTTCGTGACCGGCACCTCCACCCTCACGGTGCGCAAGCCGGCGTCCTTGACCCGGAACGAGTACTCGATGTCGGCCGTGCGGTACCACCGGAACCTTTCATCGAACAACCCCACGTCGGTGAGCAGGTCGCGCCGCATGGCCATGCAGTAGCCCTCG
>DATDJD010000259.1:0-4017 GCA_036520695.1 Actinomycetota bacterium | reverse complement strand
GGTCAGGGCGCTGGTGCTCGACGGGGCCTACGACGACGACTTCGATCCATTCGCGCGCGATGCCGCCGGAGCGCTCGCGCGGTCGTGGACGACGTTGTGTCGGCGGGCGGGGACCTGTCCGAACATCTCGCAGGACATCCGAGCGTTCGCCGAGCAGCTTGCCGCCGAGCCGATCGATGGCGTGGGGATCGACGGTGCCGGTCGTCGTCGGCGTGTGCACGTCACCGATGCCGACTTCGCGCAACTCCTGTACGACGCTTCGTACACGTTCACGATCTACCGCGATGTGCCGGCAGCCATCGAGGCATGGCGGGACGGTGACGCTGCACCCTTCCTACGGCTGGCCGCTGAAGATCTGGGCTCGGGCGGGAGTGGCAGCGCCCGCTCGTACTCGGAAGGGCTGTATGCCGCGGTGGCGTGCCACGACTATCCGACGATCTGGGACCGTTCCGGCACGCTCGAGGAACGTCGTGCGCAACTGGACGAGGCGATCGCGGCGCTGCCTGAGGACGCCTTCGCTCCCCTCCCCAACTCGGCGTGGCTCGGTTCGGGATACGAGTATCAACTCGTGCACGGCTGCCTCGGCTGGCCCGAACCCGAGCCGGGTGTCGACGATGCGCCCATGCCGACCCTTGTGCCGCATCCCGATCTGCCCGTACTGGTCCTCAACGGCGAGTTCGACATCACGACACCCGTGGCGAACGCCCGTACGGCCGCCAGGGCATGGCCCAACGCGACCTTCGTGGAGGTGGCGAACGAGATCCACATCACCGCGTTGTACGACTCCGAAGGGTGTGCGTCGAGCATCGTACGTCGCTTCATCCGAACCCTGGACGCAGGCGACACGTCGTGCGCCGGTCGCACCCCCCAGATCCATGTGGTGGAAGCGTTCCCCGGCACCGCGGCGACGGCTCCGGAAGCAGCCTCCGAGCGGGGCGACGGCTCCACGGCCTCGGATCGGCGCACCGCGTGGGTCGTGGCTGAAGCGGTCGGTGACGCACTGACACGATGGTGGAACGTGACGTATCGGGGCGGGGTCGGGTTGCGGGGGGGCTCGTTCTCGACCCAGGGGCCGTACTTCAGCGACACGCGGCCATTGGTCGTGACGTTCCGTGACGCGAGGTTCGCCGACGATGTGGCGATCGATGGACGCGTCGTGTGGTTGCGCCCATCTGGCGCGGTGCGGGGCACGCTGCGCGTCGACGCACCCGGAGGCGACGGCATCGTGCACCTGCGTGCGACGTCGCGTGGTCCCACTCGGCCGGGCACGCTGACCGGGACGATCGCAGGGCGGCCGCTCCTCGTCTCGGTGCCGAACCTGTGGTCACCATAGGTATCTTGTCTCCAAGTGCCGGACCGTCGTACGGTCCTCGCCCGATGTCACCACGACCCCGCTCCCGCATCGCCTGGTTGCTGAGTCTCGCCGTGGTGCTCGGTCTGCTGTCGAGCGTCGTCCCTGCATCCGCGGGCGCGCCCGGGCCCGCCCCTGCTCCCTGGGCCGGCGACCGCAAGACCCAGGTCGCGGGACCAACGGATGATCTCTTCCGGACGTCGTCGCCCGCGATGGTGGGCGACCCGGTCTTCCACCCGTGCGGGGACCGGATCGAGGGAGGGCGGTGTGGCCGGATCGAGGTCTGGGCCGACCCTCGGTTCCAGGGTCTCGGCACGATGTCGGTGGGATTCGTGCGGTTCCCGCGCCGCGATCGTGACACGCCGTCGCAGGGCACGATCGTCGCGGTCGAAGGCGGCCCCGGCTACTCCACGATCGGGACGCGATCGTGGTACCTCAGCCTATTCCGCCCGTTGATGGATCATCGTTCCTTGCTGCTGATGGACCTGCGTGGCACCGGGCGCTCTGACGCGATCGACTGCCCGGAACTGCAGACCTGGCGCACGGGCTCGCACTCGATGTCCTGGGCGGCGGCAGAGGCGGCATGCGCCAGGCAGCTCGGGCCGCTGGCATCCCGGTACGGCTCGGCGTTCGCCGCTGACGACCTGGCGACCCTCCTCGACGGTCTGGGTATCGAGGGTATCGACCTCTACGGCGATTCCTACGGCACGTTCTTCGCGCAGACGTTCGCGGTGCGCCACCCTGATCTGGTCGACACCCTCACCGTCGATGCCGCCTACCCGATCGAAGGCGCCGACCCGTGGTGGCGCGACCTGAATGATGCTGCCGTGGTTGCCGTTCGGCGTTCATGCGAGCGAGATCCAACCTGTCAGGGCAACCCTGTGGCATCGCTTCGTGATCTGGTCAGGCGGGTCCGTCGAGAGCCGTTCGAGGGCATGGCGCCGGACGCCGACGGCAGACGTTGGCGGGTGAAGTTCACCCCCGCGTCCATGAACGTCGCGCTCGGCTACTCGGGGTATTCCTCACCCATCGATCGTGAACTGGTGGCGGCCTCGCGGGCCGCACTGGGTCGCCACCCCGACACCGCGCCCCTGCTGAGGATCCTGGCCGAGAACGAGTGGCACTACGGCGGCGGGGACGTCCATGTGTATTCCCAGGGCCTCGCCTCGGCGACCTCGTGCAACGACTACCCGTTGTTGTGGGATCGGTTCGCCTCGGTCCCAGAGCGCAAGCAAGGTTTCGTCGACTCGGTCGCCGACCTCGAGGATGCCGATCCCAGGGCCTTCGATCCGGTGCGCATCTCGGAGTGGGCGTGGTCGCCCGACGCTGCGTACCGGTCGTGCATCCGGTGGCCCGCGCCGAAGCACTACGTGCCGCCGTTCCCCGATGCAGGTGCCTACCCGAACGTGCCGACCCTGGTGTTGGTGGGAGAGTTCGATTCGGTGACCTCGCCCGCAGGCTCGCGACAGGTATCCCAGGACTTCCCGGGCGCAACCTTCGTGGAGGTCCCGAATGGCTACCACGTCACGGCGCTGGGCGACCGTGCCCATTGCGTCGAGCGCATCGTGCGTCGCTTCGTCCGAACCACCCACCCGGGCGACACCGCGTGCGTGGGTCGTGACTACCCCCCGGTGCGGGTCGTGGCTCGGTTCCCGGAAACGGCGGCCGACGTCCACGGATCCAGAGCGCATCGCGCCGCCGTCATCGCCGCGGGCACAGTGGGCGATGTGATGGCGCGGTGGTCAAGCATGTACGGCTACGACGGCGTCGGCCTGCGTGGCGGGACCTTCAAGACGGTGGGGCTCTGGACACCCAGCTGGTGGTTGCGAGGCGTTCGCTGGGTGCAGGACGTGCCGGTCGACGGCACGATCGAGTCGAACTTCGGCACCGGGGTCTCCATGGCACGCGTCACGCTGGCCGGTGGTGGCGTGCCCCCGTCCACGTTGCGGATCCGATGGAACTCCCTCACACCGATGCGGCCGGCCGTCGTGACGGGCAGGGTCGGCGCGGCACGCGTCCACCAGCGGGTCCCCACCCCTTAGCTGGCCCCGACGTCCTCCCTCGCGGCTCGGACCGGGGGTGCGTCACGATCCGCGAGGGAGGTCCGTTCGAGGGTGGGGTCGATCAGATCGCTGCGCGTCCCACGCACACTTCGCCGGTCTCGATGTTGACCGCCCTGGCCCGGACGAAGTCCAGCCCGTGTGTGTTTCGGATCGGGCGACGAACGCTTAGCACGCCTTCGGGGTTGGACGTGCGACGCAGGTCCAAGAAGACCAGGCGTTCACCGTGCTCGATCTTCACACGCCAGATCTCCCCGGGCACGCCCGACTTCACCTCGAACCCGACGCCGATGACGTGGCGGTGTTGCACCAGGTGCACGCGCCAATGGCTGGCTTCGCTGCAGGCGCCGCGCACGACGACGTGCTTCGCGCCACTCCCACCTCGATGCGCCGACGCCGTGGTTCCCATGGCCAGCACGCCGACCATGCTCACCGCTGCAACGAGCCACAGCGATCGCAGCCTCTTCGAGTCGATCATCCGTCCTCCCCTTCTCCGTGCCCGGGTGATCCCGAGCTCGAAGTGGATGGTCGGCCCCACGAAGTCCCGCGGACAATGCGACCTTGGTCGTGCGACCAGTCTCGCTAGGCGCGCGCCCGACCGCTGCA
>DATDJD010000258.1:0-2401 GCA_036520695.1 Actinomycetota bacterium | reverse complement strand
CCCGAGTACGTGATCGCGTTCTTCGCCTGCCAACGGATCGGGGCCGTCGCGGTCGGCAACAACCCGCTGTACACCGAGCGCGAACTGGAGCACCAGATCAAGGACTCCGGCGCCACGGTCATGGTCGTGCTGGACCAGATCTACCACCGGTTCGGTGAGATCCGCGCCACATCCGGCGTCAAGGACGTCATCGCGGTCAAGCTCAACCACTACATGGCGCCGCCGATCAAGTGGTTGGCGCCGCTGAAGTTCAAGGCCGACGCCAAGAAGAACGGCACGCCGTTGCCGTTCATCCCCGCGGGGCACGAGGTTCGTTGGTGGGCCGATGTCATGAAACACGTCGGCCCGATCCCGCCCGAGGCCACGATCGCCGACCCAGATTCCGAGGTCGCCGCGCTGGTGTACACCGGTGGCACGACCGGGCTGTCCAAAGGGGCGATGCTCTCGCACGCGAATCTGGTGGCGAACGCCCGTCAAGCATCGGCGTGGCTCAACGTGGTGCGACAGGGCGAGGACGGCATCGTGGCAGCGCTCCCCTTCTTCCACTCGTTCGGCACGCTGGTGATGGACTTCTCCATGACGAAGGCCGCCAAGCTGGTGCTGCTGCCCCGGTTCGACATCGACATGGCGCTCAAGGCCATGGCGAAGGAGAAGCCCACGCTGTTCCCGGGCGTGCCGCGCATGTACCTGGCGCTCAACCAGGACGAGCGCACCCCCAAACACGACTTGGCGTCCCTGAAGGCGTGCATCTCGGGCGCCGCGCCGCTGCCGATGGCGGTTGCCCAGGAGTTCGAGCGCATCACCGGTGGCGCCACGGTGGTCGAGGGCTACGGCCTCACCGAGTGCTCGCCGGTGACGCACGCCAACCCCTTGGTCGGCCAGCGGAAGGAAGGGTTCATCGGCATGCCGCTGCCCGACACCGACGTGAAGCTCGTCGATCTGGACGAACCGGATCGTGAGGTGCCCCAGGGCGAGCGCGGTGAGATGTGCGTCAAAGGGCCGCAGGTGATGCTGGGCTACTGGAACCGCCCCGACGAGAGCGCCCTGGTGATCCGCAACGGCTGGCTGCACACGGGCGACGTCGCGATCATGGACGAGGACGGCTACTTCAAGATCGTCGACCGGATCAAGGACATGATCCTGGTGTCCGGGTTCAACGTGTACCCCACCGAGGTCGAAGCCGTGCTCTTCCACCACCCCAAGATCCTGAAGTGCGCCGTGGTGGGTCTGCCCGATGAGACGACCGGCGAGCGCGTGAAGGCCTACATCGTGCTGAAGCCCGGTGAGTCCGCCACCGCCGACGAGATCACGTCGTGGTGCCGCGACCCCGAGCAGGGCCTCACCGGCTACCGCGTGCCCAAAGACATCGAATTCCGTGATTCGCTACCAGAGACCTTGATCGGCAAGGTGTTGCGCCGCGTGCTCCAGGAAGAGGAACGCGTCAAGCGCGAGGGCGCCGTTGATCCTTCAGCTTAAGCCGTGCGTCCGTTGGTTTCCCTTGCGGCGTTGCCTATAGTGAAGCCTCGACGTCTCGCCCCCGACAACGGCCGGCATCGGCCTCTGCGACGCCCGGAGTCTTCATGCAGTCCTTGACCCGCCGGAATGGCCGATCCTCGTTCGTCGGGACCCACGGTGTCGCCATGGGTTGGACGCTCGCGATCGTGGTGTTCGCGGCCATCGGTGCCGGCGCCGCCGCGATGGGGGAACTACGACTCTTCGCCATCCTGACCATCGTCGCCGCACTCGGTGTGTCCGTGGGTTTCCTGGTGTTCGCTCGATTCGAATGGTTCGTCCTGGCCATCCTGGCGATCCGTTCGAGTCTGGACGCCCTCAAGTTCGGTGGCCCTGCGGGGCTGGATCCGGCGAGCCTGCTCTCGGTGGTCTTCTTGGCGACCGGAGCGGTCTGGTTGCTCTCCATCCCCCGTTCCCGCCGGGCCCCTGCGAGTCCGCTGGTCCTGCCGTTCACGGCGCTCGCGGTCGCAGGGGCCCTTTCCATCGTGACCGCGCTCGACCCCGGCGATGCGATCCGCGACGTGGTGCGTCTCGCGACCCTCGCGATGATCGCGCTCGTGCTCAACCAGCTGCTCGACAGCGAGAAGCGCGTGAAGCATCTGTTGTGGGCGGTGTTCGTGTCTGCGATCCCTCCGTTGGCGATGGCGGCGGTCCAGCTGGCGAGCGGCAGCGGGTTGCACGTGTCCTCGAGCTTCAGCCGGGTGCAAGGCACGTTCGCCCACCCGAACCCGTTCGCCATGTACCTCACGCTCTTGATCATCCTCGGGCTCGCGATCCTGCCCGACCTCAGCCATCGGCTCAAGATGCTCATGATCCCGTTCCTTGCAACGTCGGGGTTCTTCTTGCTCTTCACCTACACGCGCAGCGCGTGGGTGGCGACCGTGGCGGG
>DATDJD010000257.1:0-3897 GCA_036520695.1 Actinomycetota bacterium | reverse complement strand
CTAGACGCCGGCGAGGGTCATCTCACCGATCAGGATGGACGGGGTGCCGACGCTGGAGAAGAACCTGAGATCGTCGCCGACGCCCGTGATACCCGCGAGCATCTCGGGCAAGGTCGAGGCGATCGTCATCTCGCGCAGCGGTTCGCCGAGCCCGCTGTCGGTGATGCGCAGCCCGGTCGCACCGACGCTGAACTCACCGCTGATCGGGTTCGCGCCCGAATGCACGCCGGACACGTCTTGGATCAAGACACCACCCTCGGCACGGTGCAGCAGATCGTCGAACGATGTCGAGCCCGCATCGAGATAGAAGTTGGACGTGCCCACACCTGGTGCACCTTTGTACGAACCACGCTTGGCGTTGCCGGTCGACCTTTGGCCTTCACCGGTGCGCGTCGCCGTGTACGTGTCGTGCAGGAACCCATTCAGGGTGCCGGCCGTGAACAATTCCGTGCGGCCGCTGGGCACACCTTCGTCGTCGAACGGGCATGCGCCCGGGCCGTGCAGGATCGTGCCGTCGTCCACCAACGTGAACAGGTCCGACCCCACCTGCTGACCCACCATGTCGGCGAACAGCGAACGACCCTTCAGCACACTCTCGGCGTTGAGCGCACTGGCGAGCACGCCCAGGAACGACATGGCGGCGAACTGGTCCAGGATCACCGGTACCTTCGCGGTGGGCGGCTTCACCGCGCCGAGCATGCCGATGGCGCGTGCGATCGCTTCGTCGGCGATCTCGTCGGGCCCGACGTCGGCGAGGGCACGGGCGATCCGATAGGAGAACCCCGTCTGGGTCTCGTCACCTTCGACGGCCAGGGCCACCGCGACGCACCACGCGTCGGTGCGCGCGTACTCGGCGTCGACGCCTGTGGTCGAGGCGATCGCGACCCGCGAGACCGCGTCACCCACCTGCGCCAGGTCGATCTTCGTCACACGCGGGTCGCTGGTGGTGAGCCTGGCCTCCAGGTCCAGCGCCATCTGCACCTTGGCTTCGGTGCTGACGTCGGCCGAGCCTTCGTCGAACAGTTCGGGCAGCGCCGGGACCGCCGAGGCCGCCGGCAGCACGTTGAACCCATCGGGTTCGGCGAGCGCGGCGTTGTCGCGGGCGCGCTCGACGGCCGTGCGAACCTCCTCCACGGTGGGGTCTGCGGCGTAGGAGTAGCCGAGTCGGCCGTCGCGGATCAGACGCACTCCCACCCCACGTGATTCAGCGAACTCGAGCCCTTCGACCTCACCGCGCAACGCGCTCGCTTCGGTCTGTCGGGATTCCTCGGCGTAGGCCTCGACGGCCTCGTCGCCGTGGGACGCCTCGACCGCGGCCCGCACCAGGTCACCGAGGTCAGGCACCGGTGCCCCCAACCGTGATCTTCGAGATACGCAGCGTCGGTGAGCCACTGCCCACCGGGGCTGCTTGGCCATCCTTGCCGCAGACGCCTTCCCACGTGCCGAAGTCGTCGGCGACCGCGTCCACCGCACTCATGACCTCGATCGCGCGGCCGATCAGGTTCGCGCCTCGAACGGGCACACCCACCTGGCCTTTCTCCACGAGGAACCCTTCGCTGACGCCGAACACGAAGTCACCGGTGGCGGGGTTCACCTGGCCCCCGCCCAGCGAGGTGACCCACACGCCCTTCTCTGTGGATGAGAGCACGTCCTCAGGCGTCGAAGAGCCGTTCAAGATGTTGGTGTTGGTCATGCGCGGGATCGGCGGCGACGCGTACGACTGACGGCGGCCGTTACCGGTACTCGCCACGCCGTCTTTCTCGGCCCGAAGGCGGTCGTACAGGAAGCCCTGCAGAACTCCGTCGGTGAACAGCACCGTGCGCTGCGCGGGTTCGGCTTCGTCATCGAAGGTATAGGAGCCCCAGCCGTTGGCGATCGTGGCGTCGTCGACCCCATTGATCAGCGGGCTCGCGCACTGCGAGCCTTCCAGGCCGCGGTACACGCTGGCTTCCTTGTCGACGGCGTCGGACTCCAAGGGGTGTCCCACCGCTTCGTGGAAGAGCACCCCACCCATGCCCGGCGCCAGGACGACGGTCATCTCGCCCGCAGGCGCCGGGATCGAGTCGAGCATCGTCACCGCGCGACGTGCGGCGACCTCGGCGACGTCAGCCGGCGGGTTGGCGTCCATGAACTCCACACCGGCACACGCGGCAGGTCCGTGGAAGCCGGTCTGGATGATGTCGTCGCGCTTGGCGACCGCCTGAGCCACGATGCGGATGCGTGGCCGCTCTTCCTCGACCCAGCGTCCGTCAGATGTCGCGATGAGCCTGCGCTGCAACGAGTCTCCGTATACCCCGATCACTTGGATCACTTCGGGGCTGTACGAGCGCGCGGCGTCGTCGACCGCACGGAGCCACTGCACCTTGTCGGCGGCCGGGACGTCGCCGGCGGCGCGTTCCACCTGGTTGGTGGCCGGGCCCGTCAAGGTTCGAAGGTCAACGACATCGCCACCCGAACCGTCGCGCAACGCGGCGCTGGCTGCTTCCGCGGCTTGCAGCAACGCCTCGCGGTCCAAGCGGTTGGAGTAGGCATAGCCGTACGACGTGCCCTGCGCGACGCGCACACCGGCCCCTCGATCGACACCGGTCGTGAGCTCTTCGACCTTGCCGTCATCCAAGCGGATCGACGTGCTGGAGGTCTCTTCGACGAAGACTTCAGCGAACGACCCACCTCGCCGGCGGGCGGCGCGGAGGATCTCTTCCACGAGCGATCGGTCGAGCATGACCCGCGATGCTAGCAGTCCGGTACAGTCAGCCCGGCGGGCGCTGGTGGGCAGCGTTCCCACGGGACGGAACGGATGCGGAGCATGCGCGCCAACCGCTCGACGGTCTTCCAGACCAAGCTCGGCGTGATCGGCCTCGTGGCCACCTTGGCCTCGCTCACCGTTGCCTGTCGTGGCGACGAGTTCGACCCGCTGCCGAGCCCGCCGACCGCCGTCCCGACCGGCACGGTGAGCGTCAGCACTACGCCTGCCACACCCCCCAGCGCTCCTCCGTCGGGTTCGCCGTCTGGTTCGCCGGGTGCCGCCGGCAACCTCACCGCCGGCACCGCGAGCCTGACGACCACCGGAGGCCTGAACGCCACCGCCACGTACGACACCCTGTTCACGCCGGGGATCTGGACCCTTCCCCCTGGTGCGATCGACCTCAGCTGGAGGGGCAACGGACGTCAGGCCCTCTCGATCAGGGGACCTTCGTTCACGGCGCAGCTGCCGACCGACGTCGACCGGGTGTTGGAATTCACGGTGCCGGGGCCCGATGGCCCGCTGACCTTCCGCTCCAGCGGTGGTGAATGTCTGGTCACGATCAGTCCCGCGTTCGCCGACCAGATCGGCGGCAGTTTCACGTGCGTGTCGGTGGCCAGCGAAGACGGCGCGGTGACCGTCAGTGCCCAGGGCTCGTTCAGCGCCCAGGCAACATCCGGCGCGGAGTAGCGAACGGACGCGCCGACCCAGCATCGGGCCCAGCATCGGGCCAGCCGCGACCTCGCGTGGCTCGCAGGCCTCGCAGTCGTGTTGGGCGCTGTCTTCCTCTGGCCCACCCTGGCGTTCGGCTGGCGATTCGGCGTGGGGCCCGATGAGCCCGTCTACCTGTGGTGGGCGCGGGTCGGGGCATCGCAGGGGATCTCACTGGTCGGCGCGAGGCCGGGCACGCCAGCGCTGATCCCCGCGGTCGCCGGCACGCTGCACCTGCCGCTGATCCCCGCGCTGGCCGGACTGGAATACGCGCTGGGCGCAGCAACCGGGCTTGCGGCCGTGGCCCTGGTGCGGGGTCGGGTGGCTGGGGGACGACCGGGCTGGCTGCTCGCCGGCCTGTTCGCCGGCATGTTCGGCGTCCACCTGGCGGCAGGCTACGTCGCCAACATCGCGTTCGCGGCGGCGTTCGTCGCAGCGGCGGC
>DATDJD010000256.1:0-3209 GCA_036520695.1 Actinomycetota bacterium | reverse complement strand
ATCTCGCCCTGGCCGGGACCCACGATCATGAGGTCTTGTGGCATGGGCATGACCGTGGCTTGATGTGCCTCGGTCCCGGCCCCGATGATGGCGAGCATCGGGGCCGTCGTCCCCCGCACCTGGAACGCCATCGTGGTCGGGCCTTCGGCGTCGACGGTGACGCCGTCCGATGCTCCGCCGGGTGACGGGTCGGCATCGCCACTCCCCAGTTGCACCACGGCGAACACCACCACCGCGAGCAGCGCCACCACCCCGATCGCCGCTAGGAACCAGCGCCGACGACGGTTCACGCCCCGCTGGACCCGGGTCGCGCCGACCTGTTCAGGGCGGCGGCTCACCGGTAGAGCCCTACCTTCTCGATGTAGCTCTTCACACCCTCGGGCACCAGGTAGCGGATGGGACTGCCGGCGTGCACACGCCGACGCACGTCCGTGGAGGAGATCGCCAGCGCGGGGATGTTCATGACCGTGATGTCCGGGTTGCTGGTGGGTGCGTGCGCCTCGAACGCGGCGATGTCGTAGCCCGGACGCGTGGCGGCGATGAAATGCGCCAGGTCGAAGAGTTCTTGCGGCTGCTTCCATCGGATGATCTCGACGACCGCGTCGGCGCCGGTCACGAAGAACAGATCCACGTCCTCGCCCAGCTCTTGCCTCAGACCTCGGAGCGTATCGACCGTGTAGGTCGGGCCTTCGCGATCGACCTCCATCCTGGACACGCGGAAGAGCGGATTGGAAGCGGTCGCGATGACGGCCATGAGGTAACGGTCCTCGACGTTCGAGACGACCTCATCTGCCTTCATCCACGGCCGTCCCGTCGGCACGAACACGACCCCGTCCAGTCGGAACTGATGTAAGGCCTCCTCGGCCGTCACCAGGTGTCCGTAGTGGATGGGATCGAACGTGCCGCCCATGACGCCGAGGCGGGTTCCCACGGACCTATCCTAGCCAGCCCTCCAGGTCATTCACGTGTTTCGCGTAGTGGAGTGGGCCACTCTCCTCGAACCACTCCCACGCGTCAGGCGTGACGTCAGGCATCGAACCGAACTCCTCGACCATGCGCTGGCGTGCCGCTTCGAACTCCCCACGCACGTCATGGTGGGACATCGTGCGAGAGAGCTCGAACCACTCGGTATTGCGACGCTCGATCGTTGCGCGGGTCTCCTCACCGGGGTCGAACGTGCCCGCGCGCATCCGTTCGAGTTGGATCTGGCAATCAGCCATCCAGGCGCCCACGTGGAACATGACATCCTTCGGCGACCATCCCTCAGGTGTCACGGTCGGCTCTTCGAACCGGTCGGGCGGGATCCGCTCGAAGACCGCATGCAACTCGTGCCAGCTGGCGTCCTCATCGGCGAGCATCCGGTCGCGATCCAAACCTCAGTCCTCCCGCGATCCTTCGGTGCTGGGCTCGGTGGGTTCGACGGCTTCGTCGGGGTCGATCGGATCGGGCAGGAATTCGAACACGCGGTCCAGGATCGCGACCTCATCTCCGTGATGCGCTCCCAGCGAGGCGAGTTGTCGTTCCACGCCCTCCTTCACGAGCCGCTGTTGCAGTTGCTGGACGTCACCCTCGTCGTCCATATCCGCCTCCAGGACCCAGCGTTCGACGCTCCGCCCCTCCACCCGCCATCGCCGGCTGTCACCCTCCCGGGCGATCGTGAATCGAGGACGGCCCGGCCGCAGCACCACGAACGGCGTGCGATCGGGCTCGGCTTCCTCCGCTTCCTTCGCGAGCAGTCCCAGCTGGTCGAGGAGTTCGTCGACACCCTCGCCGGTCATCGCCGACACCACGATCGCATCGGGGGTGAGCGCGAGGGCGCTCTCGCGCGGCTCGTCCACCAGATCGGCCTTCGAGCCCACGACGATCGAGGGGCGGTCGGCCAGTTCCGGATCGTAGGCCTCGAGCTCGTCCCTCAGCGTGGTGAGATCGGCGGCGGGGTCGGGTGCCGCCAGATCGACCACCAACACCAGGGCGCGGCACCGGACGATGTGTCGAAGGAACCGGTGCCCCAGCCCCTTGCCGGCGCTCGCGCCTTCCACGAGGCCCGGGATGTCGGCCACGACGAATCGATCCGAATCCTCGCCCGCGACGCCCAAGTTGGGTGTCAGGGTCGTGAACGGATAGTCGGCGATCTTCGGTTTGGCCGCCGTCAGTCGGGCCAGCAACGTCGACTTGCCGGCGTTGGGCAGACCGACCAGACCCACGTCCGCGACGGTCCGCAGCTCCACATGAACCCGTCGTTCCACCCCTGTCTCGCCCTGTTCCGCCGTCCTGGGGACCCGATTGCGCGGGCCGGCGAAGGCCACGTTGCCCCGGCCGCCCCGCCCTCCGGCGGCCACGACCGCCCGGGCTCCTTCCCCCACCAGGTCCACGATGAGCCCCTGATCGTCCATGACCACGGTCCCATCGGGGACCGGCACGATGAGATCTTTGCCCGATGCCCCATCGCGACGCGCCTTCCTTCCGGGCCCGCCCGCCATGGCGCGTTGATGAGGGTGTTCGGCCAGCCAGGACAGATCGTGCACCCCCTTCGTGACCTCGAACACGATGGAACCGCCGTTGCCACCGGTCCCCCCGTCGGGGCCGCCACGCGGCTTGTACGGCTCGGAGTGCAGCGACGCGGAGCCGTTGCCTCCACGACCGGCTTCAAGGTATGCGGTGCACTCATCGACGAACGCCATCCCGACAGACTAGAGCCCGCGCTCTCCGGTGAGACAGGTTGGTTGGGTGGTCGTCGGCGCTGCGAGCCTCGATGATGGCCTCATGCCGGAACCGACGACGGTGTGGATGGTGCGCCTGCGCAAAGGTGACTTGGGAGAGCGGAAGGGGCTGCTCACGCTCGACGCCGAGGGCTTGGTCTTCAGGGACGAGTCACTGGAGCAGGTCCGCACGCTGCGCCTCGAACAGGTTCGGCGCGTGAAGCGGGTGCGGGGATCGCCCATCTTGCTGGTGAGTCATGAGGAAGACCGAGGCGTCAAGGAAACGGCCTTCTACTTCGCAGAACCACCACCGCTGGCGCCGGCAGACCCCTTCGCCGTGTCCGAGGCCTCTGCCTCCACCGGACGTCCGCTGAGCCCGCTGGCAGCCATGCGGAGGACCTCGAAGAAGCGCCATATGCGCGAGAACGTTCGTTACCTGACAGCGAAGTCAGGCAGCAGGAAACCCGAGATCCAAGCATGGGTCGAGGAGATCACGGCGAGACTGCAACG
>DATDJD010000255.1:0-2101 GCA_036520695.1 Actinomycetota bacterium | reverse complement strand
GCACCGCCAACAGGTTGTAGGTGAGGTTGCTCCGCACCGGGGCGGCGGCGCTGTCCATAGGCCGGTCACCCTAGTCCAGCCCCGTCATCCACCACAACGGCCGGAAGGCGGTACCTTGCGCGGATGCGTCTCAACGGTTGTTTCGCTGCGATGCTGCTTCTCTTGGCCGCGGCCGGCTGCGACAGTGGTGAGCCGAGCGCTCCACCCGGCATCTTCTTCCCGACCGTTCCGATCGGTGACGCCTACCCGAGCGCGTTGATCGGAGGCGTGATCGAGGCGCGCTCTGGATGTTTGTTCATCTCGGCTCATGAAGAGTCGTGGCTCCTGCTCTGGCCACAGGGCTACACAGCCCAAGAAGTCGGAGGCGAGGTCGAGGTCACCGACGAAGACGGTGAGCGGGTCGGGCGGGTCGGTGACGAGGTGAGGTTGGGGGGTGGTGAGGGCAACCCGACCGAGATGGGGGGAAGCGACGCAGCCGAGCGCTGGGCCAGCGACCTCGCCGGCGTGGATATCCCCGAGCGCTGCGGCGATCTCTACTGGCTCGTGTCGCCCTAGAACGCCCAGGTGAAGGGGTTGCGTACCAACATGGGTTCGCCGCCCGTAGAATCTCGCCCAACGGGGCGTAGCGCAGCCTGGCAGCGCACCTGCTTTGGGAGCAGGAGGTCGCGGGTTCAAATCCCGCCGCCCCGACATGACGACGACTGCTCGCCGCACCCGCGGGGCGGGGTTGCTGTCCATCGCGCTCTCGTCCGTGCTGGTGATCGGTGCGTTGGGGTTCGGCACCGGTGGAGCGACGGCCGGCGATGCCGACACCGCGCTGCTTCCCGACCTGGTCGTGCGACCCATCGGCGGCGTGCGGGTCGGGGCGGGGGAGGCCGGAAAGTCGCTGCGCTTCGACACGGTGGTGGGCAACCGGGGTTCTGGCCCCGCCGAGTTGTTCCCGGATGTCCCGGACTCGGGGGACTGCGACGGAGACGGTGACTCTGACGACGATCGCGTCGCTACCCAGAGGGTGTTCGGTGACACCGACCACGACGGCGTGTTCACGCGAGGTGTGGACGAGGTCCTCAGCGAGACCGAGATCGGGTGCTTCATCTTCCACCCGGCTCACGACCACTGGCATTTCGAGGAGTTCGCCCGGTACCAGCTGCGGCGCGTGCACAAGGATGAGGTCGTGCGATCAGCTGAAAAGGTCTCCTTCTGCCTCACGGACACCGAGGCCTTCGGCGACGTCCCCGGGGCCGGCGACCGTTACTACGGGCGCTGCGATCCCGACGTCACGATGGGCCTGTCGGTCGGGTGGTCCGACCTCTACGACTGGGGGTTGGTCGGGCAGGAGCTTTCGATCAAGGGACTGCCTGACGGCCGGTATTGCCTCACGATGTTCGTCGACCCGGGAAGTCGGGTCGAAGAGTCGAACGAAATCGACAACGGGCGTTCCACGGTCGTGAAGATCGAAGGTCGTCGTGCCACCGACCTCGACCGCCGCTGTCCGGGCGAGGCTCGCTAGACGATCGTCGCGGGTCCACGACCGTACGCGGTCATCACCTCGACGAGCCGGTCGTGCGGCAAGGCGTGTGCCGTAACGCCGTCGATCCCGGACAGCGTGTCGGCTGCGACGAGGGCGTTGAGGATCGCTTCTTCGACCGCTTCGATCGTTGCCCAGAACAGCGGGCTGATCGCCGCGTCGGGCAGCATCGTCACGTCGAACGGATCCGCGCCGGCGTTGTCGTCCTTGTAGCTGGTGAGCCGGCCCCGGTTCGCTGTGGAGAACGCCAGGAACAGGTCGCCGCTGGAATGTTCGCCCGCCCCACCAACGCGCGCGATCCCCAGACCTGCACGTTGGGCGATGCGTTCACACTGATGGGGGAGCAGTGGGGCGTCGGTGGCCACGATCGCGATGATCGAACCGGCGCCCTGTGGAGGCGCCGACGGTGTGTCGTTCCACGGCGTGGGGACCTCGTGGGCGGTGATCTCGCGACCGACCGGTACGCCGTCCACGGTGAGTCGTTCGCGGCGGCCGTAGTTCGCTTGGACCAGCGCGCCCACGGTCCAGCCACCTTCGTCCTGCGGGAGTCGCCGCGACGCGGTGCCGGTGCCG
>DATDJD010000254.1:0-5730 GCA_036520695.1 Actinomycetota bacterium | reverse complement strand
TCGGGTGAAGGCAAGACCACGACCGCGTCGAACCTGGCGGTCGTGCTCGCGCAGGCCGAGCAGCGCGTGGCGCTCGTGTCGGCCGACCTGCGTCGCTCCCGAGCACATGAGTTCTTCGGTATCGAAGGTGAGCCCGGGCTCACCGAGATACTCGACGACGAGATCCCGTGGCGAGAGGTCATCGTCAAGACCTCGCTCGTCGACGGGGAACGCATCCTGGTGATCCCGTCCGGACGGGTGCCCTCGCGGCCCGCCGACCTGTTGCAGTCCAAGACGATGGAGATCGTGCTGCAGGAACTCCGGGCGTCGGTGGACTTCGTCATCATCGACTCGCCCCCGATCTTGGCGGTCTCGGATGCCTTAGGCCTGGTCTCCATGGCCGACGGCCTGCTGTTCGTCGCCGATGCGCGTTCCACGAAACGCTCTGCGGTCGCGCAGACGAGGCGCAAGTTGGCCCATCTCGAGCCCAACATCATCGGTGCCGTGCTCAACGATCAAGAGCCACGTGTCGCGAAGAATTCCTACGGGTACGGCTACGACTCGAACTACGGGAAGAGCGGCAAGAACTGAGTCGAGCTCGGCGCCAGGACCCGTTAGCTTTCCGCAGCCAACCCTGATCGCGTCGCCACCGACACGGCCGCCAGCCTGGAATGCACCTGCATCTTCGACATCAGGTTCTGCACGTGGCTGCGTACCGTGTTCTCAGAGACGCCCAGACGTTGCGCGATGTTCGTCGTGCTCGCTCCGTCGACCAACAGCAGCAGCACATCTCGCTCTCGCGGCGTGAGTCGATCGATGGGCTGCGGTTGGGTGCGCGCAAGCTGGTCACCCGGTTCGAAGGCTGCTCCTCGTGCCACCGCACGGAGCGAACGGGTCAGCTGGGTCAGGCCGACGTCCTTGTGGATGACCCCGTGGAACCCGGCCCTGGCCACCTGTCGATCCATGGAGGATCCGTCGTTCGCGGTCACGGCGACCACCTTCACACCGGGGACCGCCTGCAGGATCTGTTGCCACCCGCCGAGTGCGCCTTCACCGGTCGGTTCGAGGTCCACGATCACCAGGTCGGGGTTCGTGCGCTTGGCGGTCGAGACGACGTCGAGCGGCGTCATCGCGATGCCGACCACCGTGAACCCTTGTTCGTCGAGGGCGGCGCCCAGCGCTTCGGCGAAGAGTCGTTGGACCGACGCGATGAGGGCACGGATCGGGGCCGCGTGGGGAACGGAGGTCGCGCTCGCGACGGGTTGAACGCCGACGGTGAGGGAAGCCATGGATGTCCTCCGGGCCGATATGTCGGGCAAGAGCAACGTACGGTGGAGGGCGAGTTCTGGCAACCCTCGAGATCCCGTCGCCGGTCGTGTCAGGGAGACGCGGTGGCCGGGTCCACGTGCCGGTAGCGCCGCCGATGCGCCAGCGCGGCGGCACCGCCCAGCGGCAGCGGCAGCCAGAACGACACGAGCCGGTAGGCCAGGACCGCGATCACCGCGTTGCCGGCGGGCACTCCGGCCACCGCGAGCAAACCGGTGAGCCCCGCTTCCACGAACCCGAGGCCACCCGGGGTGATCGGGATCATCGCGAGCACCATCGACGCTGAGTAGGCGAGCAAGACCAGCGTGGGTCGTGGGTGGGAACCGGTCGCCGTGATGGCAGCGAGCAGCGCGAAGTAGTCGAACAACCAGTTGCCCAGCGCGAACAGCAGCGCCTTCCACCACGATTCGCCCAGCGCAGAGGTCACCTCGTCGCGTTGGGCCACCAGTCGGTCGGGCAGGTCGGCGATCGGCGGTTCGGAGCGACGCAGCCGGTTGCGGAGCCGTTGGATGCTTCGTGCGACCGCACGCAAGGCGCCGTCGCGCGTCAGCAGGATCCACCCGACCACGAACCCGACCACGAACACCAACCCGCCGAGCCATGCCGCCTGCGCCAACCCGTCGGGCACCGGTCGACCCACCAGCGCGGCGGGCACCGTGAGCAGTGGCAACATGAACAGGGTGCCGGTGCTGATCAGCGATGTCGCGGTGAGGCTGGTGGCCACGAGCGTGCCGTCCTCGCCGGAATCGGTGAGCATGCGCCACTGCAACGCGCCGCCGGCGGCCGCCCCACCCGGTACGACGCGGCTGAACGCGTTCGAGGCCAGCTGGGCGGTCGCGACACCGAACCAGCGCTTCGTGCGCATCGCGAGGCGCTGGAGCGCCCAGATGCAGACGAAGCTCACACCCTCGAACGCCAACATCACGACGAACCAGACTGGGTTGAGGTCAAGCAATCTCGGCCAGCTCTGCAAGACCTCGGCCAGGCTGGGCCACAGGACGTAGAGCGCGATCAAGGTCACCAGCAGGAACGCGACCCGCAGGACGATGGCGCGACGCTTCCCGCGCACCTCATCGGCGGTACCGCCCGAGGTGACAAGGCCCGCTTCGGCGGAGCTGGGCGGGTCGACCTCCGCGGTGTTCGGGATGAAGGGATGCCGGCGCTTGGGGTCGCGCCGACTCGGTTCGTGCCGGGTCGGGTCACCGCGGGCTGGGTCGCGCTGGGAGACCTGATCGGTCATGGCGGCGGCGGTTCCCCGGGGATCAGTCGCGAGTACTCGGAGCGGATCAGGTCGTAGCACTCGCAGGCCTGCGCCTGGAGTAACCCGCGATCGAGGATCGTTGTGCCGCCGCGCCTGGTGGTGACGCAGTCCAGATCCTGGAGTTCGCGAAGCGCGACCGTGACCGACGCACGTCGAGCGTGCAGCATGTGCGCGAGGAACTCGTGGGTCAGCCGGACGTCGTCGCTGGAGACCCGGTCGCTGGTCTGCAACAACCACCGCGCGAGCCGTTCGCGAACCGAGTGCGCCGCGCCGCACGCCACGCTCTGGGAGAGCTGGATCACGAGCGCTCTCACGTAGCGTTCGATCGAGTCGGCGAGCAGCGGGTTCCGCTGCATCTGGTGACGGAACACCTCGGCGTCCACGCGCAGCAGGGTGCCGCCCATCTGGATCACCGCGCGCCCATTGGGGTTGTGGTCATCTCCCAGCGCCTG
The DNA here is from genome assembly GCA_036520695.1 of Actinomycetota bacterium. Lineage (GTDB taxonomy): Bacteria > Actinomycetota > UBA4738 > UBA4738 > HRBIN12 > JAOUEA01. Next base: position 2,712 of record DATDJD010000254.1, on the reverse strand, counting down.
GAACGTGCCGACCATGCCCTCGCGCCCGATCGTGGCGGTCTCCACCGCCGTCCCGTCGCCCAGCACGGTCAGGATCGAGACCACGCACGTCAACGGGAAGAACACCCACGGGGTCGTCTCGGCGGGGTCGTACAAGATGTCGCCCGGCTGCACCAACATCGTCAGCGCATCCCGCAGGAGCCGCTCCTGGCCGTCGGGCGAGAGCGAGGCGAGCATCCGGTTGGCGTAGGCCGACCTGAGGTCGAGCGTCGGCGCCGTGGAGAGCACTGCCATCGTCGTTCCAGCCTAACGGTGGTCTCGCGCGACTGCGTACGCCACCGGACAGACGAAGAGGTTCGCGATGCCTAGCGTCTCGGGTAACAACCGAGGAGGCACGAAGCCGATGGTGAGCACGACCCTGGCGCTCCTGGCGCAGAACAGCAACGGTGGTGTCCACACGATCCTGTGGATCATCGCGGCGGTGTTGGTGATCGCCGGCATCGTGACGATCATCCGCGGGGCGGTCCTATGGGGGATCGTCCTGATCGTCGCCGGGCTCTTGGTGGGCCCCGGTGGCGTGAGCATCTTCAACTGAAAGGAGTCCGCCATGGCAGAGAAGACAGACAAGGCCAAGGGCACGATCAAAGAGAAGGTCGGTCAGGTGACCGACGACAAGGACCTCGAGCGCGAGGGCAAGCTCGACAAGGCCGGCGCCGACGTCAAGGAGAAGGTGGGCGACGCCGTCGACAAGGTCAAGGGCGTCTTCGACCGCGACAAGAGCTGAGATCGGATCTGCGTGTTCGAGCTGACCCCAGCTCTTCGGGGGTCACTCGCGCGGACGCGGTCACGGACCGGTCCGCCCACCCCGGTGACTCGTGGTGGGTGGCCGGCCGTCCCCTGCTCCATCCCAACCGTCGTCCGCGCGGGGATCAGGAACGGGTCGTCCCCCCGGGGCGACCCGTTCCGCTTTCCCTTGCAGGTCCACGAGAGCACGGAGTGAGGCCACCTCGCCCACGATGAGGGTGGCGGGCGGGCCGATCGAGGCAGCCGCCGCCAGCGTCGGGAGGTCACGGAGGGTGCCGGTGACGACGCGTTGGTCGTCGGTCCAAGCCCATTGGACCACCGCGGCGGGTTCGTCGAGGTCGCGGCCGGCTTCCACGAGGGTGACGCACGTTTCGGCGAGCTTGCCGGCTGCCATCAGCACGATGAGGGTGTCGGTGGCGGTCGCCATGCGTGCGAGGTCGACCGTGTCTTCGGCGTGGGCGGTCGAACCCGTCACGACGGCGAAGGAACGCGCGATCCCACGGTGCGTCACCGGGATGCCGGCGGCCGCCGATGCTGCCACCGCGCTGGTGATGCCGGGCACGATCTGCACGGGCACGCCGGCTTCGACGCAGGCGAGCATCTCTTCTCCGCCGCGGCCGAACACGAAGGGATCGCCGCCCTTGAGGCGCACGACGTCGTTGCCTGCGGTGGCGCGGTCGACGAGGAGCGCGTCGATCGCCTCCTGGCACATCGCGGAGCGGCCCGGTTCCTTGCCGACGTAGATGCGCTCGGCGTGGGCCGGCGCCAGGTCCAACAGGGCCGGCGCGACGAGACGGTCGTAGACGACCACGTCGGCGCCGGCCAGCAGGCGGGCACCACGGACGGTGATGAGTTCGGGATCACCGGGACCGGCGCCGACCAGGAAGACCTGGCCGGTCATGTGCGCACCCCGTCCAGCAGACGCTCACGGAGGCGAGCAGCCAATTCGTTCGCGCGGCCTTCGCGGACCAAGGTCTTGGCTTCGTCGAGGTCGAGGGCTTCGCTCCAGCGTCGGGCTCGTTCGGAGAAGGACGGTAGCGATGGCAGCGTGTCGGTGCGGACCTGACGCAAGACGGCGACGATCTCGGACCACTCCTCGCCGAACTCGTCGGTGAGCAGCATGCGGAGCTTCTTCGCGAGCGCGGGCGAGGCACCACCGGTGGAGATCGCGACGACCAACTCGCCGCGACGAACCACGCTGGGCGTGGCCCAATCGCAGTTGGGGATATCGTCAAGGAGATTGACCAACACACGGCGTGTGCGAGCCTCTCGGGCGATCGCATCACGTTCACCGGGGTCGCGACTCGCGGCGACGCACATGAACGCGCCGTTGAGGTCGGCCGCTTGCCACGCTCGGCGCTCGACCTCGACGCCATCGATCGTCTCGAGGTCGTGGAGCCGGTCGGCCGGCCCTTCGGCGACGACCAGCACGTCGTCGGCGCCCGCCGCGAGCAAACCCTCGACCTTGCCGTCACGCACGGCGTCGGAGCCGATCACGACGCATCGGCGGCCTGCGATCTCCAACATCACCGGGTAGCCGAACGGCATCAGGGGCGCACCTCCGCGCTGCCGGCCGCCGCTTCTTCAGCTTTTTGACGATCGGACTTGGACCCCGCGAGTTCGACGCTGCAGTGGATACCGCATTCCTTCGCGGTGTCCTGCTCCCACCACCAGCGGCCTGCACGCTCGGGTTCGCCCGGTTGCACGGGGCGTGTGCACGGCGCGCAGCCGATCGAGGTGTACCCGTGGTCGAACAGCTCGTGGTAGGGCACCTCGTGCTCGTGCACATAGTCCCACACGTGGTCCAGCGTCCAGTCGGCGAGGGGGTTGAGTTTCACGATGCCGCCGTGGTCACGGTCCAGTTCGACCTTGGCGATGTTCTTGCGACTCGCCCACTGTTCGCGTCGGAGCCCGGCGACCCATGCATCC
>DATDJD010000253.1:0-2635 GCA_036520695.1 Actinomycetota bacterium | reverse complement strand
CCCGAGCAGGCGTTCGCGCTCCTCGGCCAGGGTCGGTGCCTCGTGGAGCTCGGACGCCCGCCGGAGGCGGAGCCGGTCTTGCGCGAGGCTCGCCGGATCTTCCAGGAGGTAGGGGCGTTGCCCGCACTCGCGGAGGCGGACGAACTGCTCCGGCGCTCGAGCGCGAGGATGTCCTAGCGTTCCTCACGAGGAGTACGCACCTGAAGCCCCGGGCCTTGGCACTTCCGCAGGTAACTGGAGCGGACGACGGGATTCGAACCCGCGACCCCCACCTTGGCAAGGTGGTGCTCTACCAACTGAGCCACGTCCGCGTGGTCCGACCCATGCTAACCGTGGTCGCGGACACCTTCAACCGACGTCGCCGAACGAGGGATGCCAACGGACCACCCCTGACAGCTCGACCGCACGCCCACCTGCCACGGCGATCTGGAAGTCTCCCTCCTGGATCACGAAGGAGCCTTCATCGATCCCGGCGTACGGGTTCGACAACCCCCACTCGCTCCCGGGCCGGAACCCGAACCGGCCGTAGTAGGCCGGCGAGCCCAGGAGCATCACGATGCTCTCCCCTCGTTCGGCGGCAGCGTCGAGTGCTGCTCGCACCAACGCCGAGCCGATGCCCTCGCCTTGGCGAGACGGCAGAACACCGATCGGCCCGAGGGAGAGCACGGTGGTCTCGCCGATCCACGCCCGGCTCATCTGCACGTGACCGACCACCGCGTCGCCGTCGACGGCGACCAGCGCGAACGAGCCGTCCAGATCTCGGACCGCGACCACGATCGCGGCTTCTTCGTCGGACCCGAACGCCTCGCGTTCGACCTCGAACGACGCGGCGCGGTCGTCCGGTTCCTCAACCCGGATCGTGATCTCGTTCACGCGGTGCCCGTGGACCCGAACCCGCCCGTGCCCCGCTGGGAATCCGGCAGCTCCGTGACCCACGTGGGATCGACGGACGGGATCGCGACGATCACCAGTTGCGCGATGCGGTCGCCCCGGGCGATCGACACCGATGCGGTTCGATCCAGGTTGACCGCCGCGACGATGACCTCGCCCCGATAGCCGGCGTCGATCAGACCGGGCGCGTTGGCAAGCGTGAGGCCGTGCTTGGATGCCAGGCCCGACCGCGGGAGCACCAACCCGGCGTGACCGTCCGGGATCGCGACCGCGACCCCAGTAGGGATCATCACGCGCTCCCCCGGTGCGACCTCGACGTCGGCGTTGGCACGAAGATCCAACCCTGCGTCGCCGGGATGCTTCGCTTGCGGCAGCGCTGCCTCCGGATCCAACCGCTCGAACGGGATCTCCATCTAGCCGGCCACCTCCTCGATGAACTCCAGCCGATTGCCGAACGGATCGCGCACGTACCAGCGATCATGACCCTCCAGCTGAGTGTCGTCCTCGACGCCGACGTCGGCAGCAGAGAGTGCGCCGCGCAGCGCTCTGAGCCCCCGCACCCGTACCGCGGGGTGCGCCTTCGCCGACGGAGCGAATCCTTCCTCGACCCCCAGATGCAGCTCGGTGACACCGCTCCGGAACCAGCGACCACCACGGGCGGCCAGGTGTGCGGGTTTCCGGACCACCTCGAAACCCAGCACGCCGACGTAGAACAACTCGGCGTCGTCCTCACAGCCCGGCGGCATCGCGAGCTGGACGTGGTGGAAACCCTCGACCGACCAGGCGCGCTCGGCGCTCACGCGGGCTCGATGAGCTCCACGCGATTGCCGAATGGGTCGCGCACGTACACCCGCTGGAACCCTTCGATCTGCACGGTATCGGTGACCCGGTAGCCGGCGGCTTCGATGCGTTCGCGCAACGTCTCCAACCCCTGGACCAAGAACGCAGGGTGCGCCTTGTCGGCGGGCCGGAAGGCGGTCTCTTCCACGCCCAAGTGAACCTCGAGATCGCCGCGCCGGAACCACACACCGCCCGCGGGCGACAGGAGCTCTGGCCGCGGGATCTGCTCCATGCCCAGGATCGCGCCGTAGAAGCGGACCGCGGCCTCTTCCTCATCGGACGGCATCGCCAACTGCACGTGATGCAGCCCCACCAGTCCGCTCTCGCTCGCCCCTGTCATGCCTAGGAACAGCCGCTGGTGCTGCCACAGCTGGAGCAGACGTAGCACGAGCCTGCCGGCTGCATCTTGGACCCGCAGCTGTAGCAGAGCGGTGCGTCGTTCGCCTTCGAGCTGGGGCGCTCCGTTACTTCGATCAGCCGAGGCGCTGGTGGCGCTTCCATCTCGAGGTCGACGGTCTCGGGCAACGCCGGCGCGTCGTTCTTGGCGGCCAGTTCGGACTGCACGGATTCGGTGCGCTCGGCGATGGACCGGATGCCCAGGGCTTCTCGCGTCTCGACCGGCAGGTGATCCAGCGCCAACCTTCGGAACGTGTAATCCACCAGCGAGGACGCGAACCGGACGTCGGGGTCGTTCGTCATGCCGCTCGGCTCGAACTTCATGTTGATGAACTTCTCCGCGAACGCTTCGAGCGGGACGCCGTACTGCAGCCCGATCGAGATCGCGATCGAGAACGCGTCCATGACCCCGCTGAGCGTGGAGCCCTGCTTCGAGGTCTTCAGGAAGATCTCGCCGATGCCGTCGTCGGGGTAGGAGCTGGCGGTGATGTAGCCCTTGGCGTCGCCC
>DATDJD010000252.1:0-2227 GCA_036520695.1 Actinomycetota bacterium | reverse complement strand
CCCGTGGCGCTTCATCGCCGCTCGGGCACGGTCCAGGCGGAACGCGCGCACGGCGTTCCAGTCGATCGACTGCTTCCACTCTAGGTTGGCGTAGCCGAAGGCTTCTCTCATCGGGTCGGTCCTTTCGGGGCGTCGGTGATCACGAGGTCACCCGCTCGACGATCTGGGTGAAGGCCTCGTCGTCGACCAACGCCTTGGTTTCCAGCGAACGGGCCTTGACCTCATCCAGGATCGCCAACGCCTGCTCGTCGGAGGCCTCCAGGTTCAACCGCTGCAAGGCGGCGCCGATCGAATCGATCCCCGATCCCTTGCCCAAGACGAGGACGGGCTGAGGCTGGCCCACCAACTCAGGGCGATACGGGAAGGACTCGGTGAGTTCATCGCCGACGTTGCGAACCCAGGTGGTGATGATGCCGCTCTCGACGTTGTAGAGCTTCTCGCCCACGACCGGACGGTTCGAAGGTTGGGCTACCTCGGCGAGACTCATCACCAGCTTGGAGAGTTCGTAGAAGTGCTCCGTGCGGATCCCGGTGTCCAGCCCGTACATCGTGAGCAACGCCAGGACCGTTTCTTCCATCGGGGTGTTGCCGGCCCGTTCACCGATGCCGGTCACGGTGGTCTGGATCACCTCTACCCCTTCGGCGATCGCGATCAACGTGTTGGCCACGCCGAGGCCGAAGTCCATGTGGAAGTGGGTCTCCAGCGGCACCCCCAGTCGCTCTCTGGTCCGGCGCACGAACAGCTGGACGCCGTGGGGGCTCAGCACCCCGAACGTATCGACCAGGCCGATCGCATCGACGTGGCCGTCGGTCGCGACCTTCTCGAGCAGGTCGAGGTAATCGGTCAGTCCGGCCCTGGTGGCATCGATCGGGAAGAAGGAGACCTTCAGGCCCAGTTCGTGGGCGAGCGAGGTCGCTTCGACCGAGGCATCGATCGCACGTTCGACGGGCCAGCGATAGGCCTTCTCGATCAGGTGGTGGCTGGACGGGATCTCCATGACCACGCCGGTGACGCCACAATCGGCGGCGCGCTTGACGTCATCGACCATGCACCGGCTGAAGGCGTAGATCTCGGCGTCCAACCCCATCGCGACCATCTCGCGCACGGCTTCTTCGTCCGCGGGCGAGATCGCGGGCAATCCGGCCTCGATGCGATGGACACCTGCAGCGTTCAGCGCCTCGGCGATCTGCAGCTTCTCGTGCTTGGTGAACACAACCCCGGCCTGTTGTTCGCCGTCACGAAGGGTCACGTCGTGGACCTGCACGGTCTGAGGGAGCTCGAACCCCTCGGTGACCTCGGGCAGGAAGTTCCACGGTGAGGTGAACCACCGATCGGTGTGCCAAGGGGTCGCTGTCATCGGCCGTGCATCCTCTCGGTCTTGGCTCTCTGTCAGGGATCCGTCTGATCGGCAAGGCTATACATAACACATTATGTACAAGATGGCTCCCCTTGGGAACCGCCTCCAGAGTCGGTTCAGATCTCGCCACCAGGCGAACCTGGATAGCGATGCTGAGCCGATGGGCCCCGGAAGCTGCCGAATACCACACAACCCTCGGGATACTCGAATGGCCCGTGCGGCGCTTCGGCGGCGGCCCACAGGTAATCTCCCGGTCGCTGGAACTCCCCGCGCACGATCTGCAGACCCTCGATCACCAGGATGGCGTGGGTACTGCGATGAGCGTGCTCGGGTTCCACGTAGCCCGGGGGGAACTTGATCAGCAGGTCCGTCTGCTGTTCCTCCGGATCCTGGAAGTACACCTTGACCTGCACCCCGTTGCGAAGCGTCAGGACATCGACGTCGTCGCTCCATTCCATGTCCCACCGATGGGCGGTGTGCCACTTGATGTCACCCATTCGACCCTCCCTTGCCTCTGCGCTTGCAGACGACTTCAGGGACGAATCGTACATAAAATACAAAACATGCGCGACTCCAGAGCGGTCGCGGAGGTCGCCTAGGTCTCAGGGACCCCCGACGGCAGCGACCGCGGCGCCTCGGCCCCACCACATCGCTTGCGACAGGGAACGGAGCAAGATCTCGGCGGACGCCAGGTTGGTGGCCACCGGCACGCCGTGGATGTCACACACTTTCAGGAGCGCTTGGATGTCGGGCTCGTGAGGATGCGCGGCGAGCGGATCGCGGAGGAACACCACCGCGTCGACGTCTCCCGCCACGATGCGTGCGCCGATCTCGAGGTCGCCCCCCATCGGACCGCTGTGGACGCGTTCG
>DATDJD010000251.1:0-2383 GCA_036520695.1 Actinomycetota bacterium | reverse complement strand
AGATCGAAGCGAACCCGGGGTCAATCGGGGAGGCGAACCATCATCGGAACCCGTGCGAAGAACGTCCGACCACCGCGTGCTTGTTTGCCGACAAGCTCGTTCACGAACAGCCACTCCTGCTTGGGCAGCTCCCGCAGGTCGGTCACCTCGAAGAACGACTGGGGGCCTGCGGACTCCACGTCGTCGAGGTCATCGTCTTCGTCGAGATGCTGGGTCTCCTCGATCGCGTCGTCCTCTACGGGCGAGGCGTCGTCGGCGGCTGTGCTCGGGTTGTGGCGCTCGAGCCAGGTCGACGGAAGACGCTCGGGGTAGGGATCGCCGGGCTCGTGGGGCACTCGGCCTATCAGCGATGCGCGCCACGTAGCGGCAGGCACCTCGTCGCCGGACGGATCGGATGCCATCAGCAGGACCGGCGTCCCGGCGGGGACGAGACCCAGGTCGCCGGGGCCCCCGGCCGGCAATACGACCCCGCTGTCAGCACCGGCACGCGTCAGGGCAGACCGCAGATCCTCGAGCGGCATCACGACCAGGAGCGCTCGTTCTCGATCGTTCGTCATCTGCTGGGATCTCCTTCACGTCGTTCCGCGTACAAAGGGGCATGGTACGGCTTGACCGGCAACTCGAATCTTCGTAGATTGTCGACTGTTCACATGACCTGGGGATGAACCGTGCGATCGCTCGGAGAACCGGGTCTCGATCCTGATCGGGAGGGTGCGCTCATGCCACGAGATGCCGACGACCTCGAGGTCTACGCCGATGGTGCAGGCCGAAGAGGGATGATCGATCGTCGTAGTTTCATCCGTGCCGGTGTCATCGGAACGGCGATGGCCAGCGCCGTGCTGATGGAACGGGATCGGGAGGCCGGCGCCGCCATGTTGAAGCGCGGTACGTCGTCGGTGCAGCCGCGCGGCGCCGGATTGGTCACGGCAGGCCCTGAGCTGGCGCTACCGGCAGGGTTCACCTACCACACGTTCGGAGCGTTCGGTTCGGCCATGACGGACGGGTTCGTCACCCCGCCGATCCACGACGGGATGGCGGCGTTCGACGCGGGCGGTGGCACGCTGCGGATCGTCCGCAACCACGAGCTGGGCGAGGGCAACGACATCCCCGGCGGCACCGTGATCGGTGACCGGGACACCGCCTGGGACAAGAAGTCCCCGGGCGGCACGACGACGATCGAGGTCGACGCCAACACGGCTGAATACCTGGGGTCGTGGATCAGCTTGAACGGCACGAACACGAACTGTGCAGGCATGCCGACACCGTGGGGCACCTGGATCACGTGCGAAGAGACGGTGACGGGGACCGAGGCGGGCCTGCAGAAGCCGCACGGCTACGTGTTCGAGGTCGACCCCGCAAACGATGCGGCCGTGCTCACCAAGCCCTACCGCAAGCTCGGACGATTCCTGCACGAGGCCGGCGCCGTCGACCCCGACACCGGCGTTGTGTACATGACCGAAGACGAAGGCCCCGACGGGTTCTACCGGTGGTTGCCCGACACCATCGGCGACTTCAAGAACGGCATCTTGCAGATGCTGCGGGTCGGCGACGGGCCGTACAACACCATCGTCGGTCAGACGGTCGGCGCGACGCTGCCGTGCGACTGGGTTCGGATCAATGATCCGGATCCCGCCGACGCTGAGGACGACCCTTCCGCCGTGTTCCACCAGGGCCGCGACAAGGGTGGCGCGAAGTTCCTGGGTGGCGAGGGCTGCACCTATCGCGACGGAAGTGTGGTGTTCGGTTCATCCGATGGGGGTGACGTCGGTCTCGGTCAGATCTGGCAGTACACGCCGATCTCGAACATCGGAACGAAGAACGAGGCAGGCGAACTGGTCCTGCTGTTCGAATCGCCGAACAAGAACACGCTCGATGGGCCGGACAACATGTGCACCAGCCCCGGCGGCGCGATCGTGATCGCGGAAGATGGCAACCTCAAGAGCAACTTCGTGAGGGGGCTGCTCCCGAACGGTTCACTGATCACGATCGCCGAGAACCTGGTGGCGGTCCAACGTCACTACATCGAGGCCTCCGGCAAGCTCTACGACCCCACCGTGCCCGACGACGGCCCTTCAGCCGGTGACGGCACCGGGTTCTCCGAGTTCGCAGGTCCGTGCTTCAGCCCCGATGGCACATGGCTGTTCGTGAACATCCAGGTGCCCGGCATCACCTGTGCGATCACAGGTGACTGGGCCAGCCTCGGTCTGTGAGCCGGGTCTGTGAGCAACGCCGGTTCCACCGAGGTGCCGCGCATCGTCGCGACACCGCCGGGTCCAAAGACACAGGCGATCCTCCAACGCCAATCCGCGGTCCTGTACCGCGGATTGGCCGAGGAGGTCGGCCCGTTCGTCATCTGTCGCAAGTCCGGCTACGAGATCGAAGA
>DATDJD010000250.1:0-4574 GCA_036520695.1 Actinomycetota bacterium | reverse complement strand
CCTGCGTGGATTCGAGCCAGAGGATGGCGATCTGGTGGTGACCAAGGACCGCTACAGCGCCTTCCGCGGGCCTGATCTCGCCGAACAACTGCACGATCGGGGGATCGAGAACGTCATCGTCACCGGCTTCAGCACCGACGTTTGCGTCAGTAGCACCGCCCGCGATGCCTTTCAGCTCGACTTCGCCACCGTCACACTCTCTGATTGCTGTGCGGCGATGAGTCCAGCGGCGCATGATGCGGCCTTAGAGACACTTGCACGGCGGTTCGGTCGTGTCTGCACTTCAGCCGAAGTGGTCACGGCCTGGCACTCCCAGGAGGCGTGAGAATCAGGTTCTCGCTTGCGAGAAAATGAGACTGACGGTCATACGAGGAGATCGGTGGTCGGCGCGTCGATTGCGTTGTCTTCTCCTTGGTCCCTGCAGACCTCGGCTGGGGCGAGACGCGATAGCAATCCGTAGTTGGCGAGTGTTCCTGAATGTTCCTGGAGCTAGCAAGACCTGAGCGACGACGCGCTCGACGGTCCGATCCAGATCGAGCCGGAGTGAGGACCTTCACAGGGTGTTCATGTCGGGCACGGTCCCAGGAATGTGAGGAGGGTCTACGCTGGGAAGAAGACAGCGAAGGGGGCCGACATGGCCGAGGCAACGATATCGACCAAGCCCGACACCATCGTGATGATCCATGGCCTGTGGATGACACCGCGGAGTTGGGAGCACTGGAAGGAGCGCTACGAAGCGCGTGGGTACGAGGTGCACACGCCTCCGTGGCCGGGGTTCGAGGGGGAGGTCGAGGCGCTCAACGCTGACCCTTCGCCGATGGATGACCTCCGGGCCGAGACCGTCATCGACGCGTACGAGGAGTTCATCACGGCACTGCCGAGCACTCCGATCATCATGGGCCACTCGTTGGGCGGTGCGATGACCCAGGTGCTCTTGAACCGCGGCCTCGGCTGCGTTGGGGTCGGAGTGTCCTCGGCGACCGTCAAGGGGATCCGTGATCTCCCATGGTCAACGCTCAAAGCGGCAGGACCCGTGCTGAACCCGCTGAAGCGCGGCAAGCCCGTTCCTCTCTCGGAGAAGGAGTTCCACTACGCCTTCACGAACACGATGAGTGAAGCGGACTCCAAGCCGATCTATGAGCGCTATGCCGTGCCTGCTGCTTCGGGCGTCCTTGCCGACATCGCGCTCGCGAACCTGCATCGCAATCCTCCGACCGAGGTGGACTTCGCGAAGGAAGGTCGCATCCCTTTGCTGTTCGTCGGGTTCAGCGACGATCACATCGTTCCTCCGAAAGCCACGATGCACAACGAACGCAAGTACGACGACTCGGTCTCGATCACCGAGTACAAGGAGTTCGAGGGGCGTCCTCATTTCCCGGGTGCGCCCGGGTGGGAGGAGGTCGCCGACTTCGCGATCGACTGGGCCGAACGGCACGCTGGGTTGACCGTGGCTGACCACGACGCCGCGGGCGATCCCGTTGGAGCAAAGGAATGACCCGCTAGCCTGCCCGAAGCCTACGAGCGATCGTGGGCTATCCGGAGTCCCAGTCGTCAGTCGTGAGGGTGAAGACCAGCCTGAAGCCGAGGTCGTTGTCACGCGGTTCCGTTCGGATCGACTCGATGATGGCGTGGGCTTCGGCGAGGTCGCTCTGGCTCGTCCCGGGTCGCGCCTCGAGGCGGATGGCGATCGTCGTCCCCTCGATGTCGACGATCCACCGTTCACGTCGAGGATCGATCCGTGCATAGATCCCGTCATGCCCGGCGACGGTGGCCGCCGTCGCGCCGTCGGTGATCTCCCCCTCGGGAACCTGCGAGATGTGGATCTCGACGTCACCTGACCCGTAGCCGTTGTGCATGAAACCGATGTTGCAGGAGTGTTGATCGCCCAGCGGCGAGGACGTTCCGCAGCGGAATCCGTAGGTGCTCACCGGGATGGCGTCCCACGAGTACTCACCCGCCGGGTTCCGCGTGGTGTCGGGCCAGCCGCGGACGACCTGCCCACCGCCCGTGCCCGGGTGCCACGGACCGGACGCCGCGAACCCGAACTCACGCACGTTCGAGCCGTCCGCGTCGGCGATCGCGAGGCCACCGCACGAGGTATCGGAGAGTTCACACTCGATCGTGTACGCGATCTGGGATCCGTCGGGCGACCAATACGGCGAGAGCCCGCCGGTGATGATCTGCCGGAAGTCCGAGCCGTCGGGGGCGAAGGTGTAGATCAAGTTCGTGTTGTCGCCGAGGCTGGTCTGGGCGACGATGCGGTCGCCCGCCGGCGACCAATGCAGGCTACCCGTGCCCCCGACCAGGGTCGGCTCATCCGCCAGGATCTCGTGCGCGTTGCTGCCGTCCGCATCCATCACCCACACGTGGTTCTCTGACTCCCCGGTGTCGGCATACGCTATCTGCGTCCCGTCGGGCGAGAACGTCGGATCCGCCACGATCCCCTCGGCTCGGGGAAAGGGGAGGCGAACCGGCCGGCCGCCTTCGGTGTCGACGACCCACAGGCCCAGGTCGTCACCCCATGCGGCGAAGACGACGCGGGCCCCGTCGGGTGAGATCGTCGCGCCCCCGAACATCATCGGGTCCCTGTTCAACCGGGTTTCGGATCCATCCGCGTGGAGGATGAAGAGGTCTTCCATTGGGAACAAGCTCTCGGCGGAGGCCGCATCGGGCCGCGAGAGCAGCAGCTCGGTGCCGTCGCTCGACCAGCCGAGCGGCGTGCCCTCCCCGAGGTCCAGTCGAACCAGCGTCGAGGCGACGTCGTCGGCGACGCTCGGCCCCGCCGTCGTGTCGGAGGGCCCGGTCGGATCGATCGCCCAGAGGCCCAGGTCATAGCTCAGGTCGCCCACCTCGGCCTCGTTCTCGTAGACGATCCGGCCGGCCACGGGCGCGAAGACACCGAGATCCTCCGAGGGAGCGGGGCTCGGCCGGACCGCGGGGAGCGGGGCGCTGCGGATCGCATCGATGCCAGTGAACGCGGCTACGACGATCGCGACGGCCGCGACCGTCGCCACGGCTCCATTCAGGGCGATCCGGCGACGGGCCCGCCTGACCGCCGTCGGCGTTTCGACCGTCGTCGCGGGAACCGCGGCCGCACGGCGCTGGAGCATCTCGCGAACGTCGTGCTCGTCGATCATCGTGGCATCCCTTCCAGCCCCTCGCGCAGCGTCTTCATCCCGCGCGAGACGAGCGATCGGACGGTCCCCGGTGAACACCCGAGGACGGCCGCCGTCTGGACATCCGAGAGGTCCTCGTAGAACCGCAGGACGATCGCCGCGCGCTGTCGTTGGGGGAGTCCGAGGAGGACCTGGTGCATCGTCTCGTCTAGTTCGTCGTTGTCGTTCGTGCCGGCCACGGGAGCGGCGGCCAGTCGATCGAGGTAGGCCCGCTCGACCCGGCCGTGACGGAAGTGGCTGGTGGCGAGGTTCACGATCGTGCGGCGCAGGTACGTCCAGAAGGCGTTCGGCTCGCGCAGGTGCCGCAGGCGCCCGACGAGGCGCACGAAGGCGTCCTGCACGAGGTCCTCGGCTAAGGCTCGGTCGCCGGTCAGCAAGAAGGCCAGGCGGATGCCGTCGGGCGCGTAGGCGACGTAGAGCTCCGAGAGCGACCCACGTTCGTCCGCCTCCTCGGTCATCTCGCCCATCATCGTGTCATCAGTTCGTTGCTTCACAAGATAGGGACGCGCAGGTGTCACCCGAACGCTGCGTCGGCTTCCGGTCGGTCCTGAGTGGCACTCCCGAACACGTGAGCAGGGTGGCGGTTCACGTCACTTGGAGGCGGGCCACTCCTCGCCAGATGGCGGCGGAGCGTCGGGGATCTCCACGTCTAGGAACAGGGAATCGACCATATGACCAACGTAGCTCCGGAGCGCGGCGCCGAATGCCGAGAACACGCGGAGTGCCAGGGTGGGTTCGCTCCTCGTCAGAGCCAACCACGGTTCCCTCCGGACGGCGAGCAGCGTCGTGGGCTCGAGGGCCAGGGCCGACGCCACCCGTGGCCCCCCGTCGAGCAACCCGCCTTCACCGAACATCTGGCCGTCCCGAACGATCGCCGCGTTGAGCTCCTCGCCGCGTGAGGGTATGTAGACCCGCACGCTTCCGGATGCCACGACGTAGAACTCGGTCGCGATGTCGCCTTCGAAGAAGACGTGTTGGCCGGCGGGGATAGAGCGCCTTTCGGCGATCCCAGCGACCTGGTCCACGACGCGTGGGTCGAGCCCTTCGAACAGCTCGGCACGCATCAAGGTCGCGGCGGTCTCCGGATGCTCCACGAGAGAACACTACCGCCGTCGATCTAGGCCCGTGGCGACCCGGCCCCGAACCTGTAGAGCGATGCCGCCTCAGCCCTCGGGTTCGACCAGCTCGGCGAGCAACGCCTGCACACGACGGTCGAGTTCGTCTCGTATGGGTCGGACTTCCTCAACCGACTTGCCAGCCGGATCGTCCAACTCCCAGTCCAGGTATCGCTTGCCCGGGAAGATCGGACACGCGTCGCCGCAGCCCATGGTGATCACGACGTCGGAAGCCCTGACGACCTCGTCGGTGAGTCGCTTCGGATACTCGGTCGAGATATCC
>DATDJD010000249.1:0-7299 GCA_036520695.1 Actinomycetota bacterium | reverse complement strand
GGGTTGTTCTCGCCTGGCCACGAGGACGAGGTCGCCCACCTGCTGTTGGACGACGCTCAGGCGCAGCGTGCCATCGCGACAGCGACCGTTGACGCCCTGGTCGAACAGATCCCACTCCTCGAGGAAGTTCGTTCGGGCCTGGACGAAGCTGCGTTCGACCTGACCAAGACCGAACGGTACGCAGAGGCGTTCCAGGGTGCGGTCGACTTGGCATACGAGCAAGCACTCGCACCGGACGGATCAGCGGGGCGATCGGTGGTGCTGACCCTGAATGACCTGGTTGCCCTGCTCGGTCAGGACTCCGTCCCGCTGCTCAGCGGCCTCGACCTGGGGTCGGACCTCGGCAACCAAGGGGTGGAACTCGTGGATGCCCGAGATCTCAGGAGGATCCGCAAGGTCCAGGACGCTTCGCATCGGTGGGCGCTCCCGCTGTTGGCGACAGGGATCGTGCTCGCGATCGCCGCGCTGATCATCCCAGGCCATCGAGGAACCCGCGCCATCTCGCTGGGGATCTTGATCGCCGCAGGGGCCGCGGTCCTGTTCTTCACGACCGGCGCGGTGGGATCTCAGCTCGCGGCACGGGCATCGCAACCAGCGGCAGGCGTGGTCGATGCCCTCTGGGTTTCTGCAGCTTCATCTATCCGAACATGGCTCGGCGGTGCGTTCATGGGCGGCCTCCTCGTCGTGACGATCGGCTTCCTCGTCGGCGCCGAACACGACTAGAGCTCTTCACATGGTGAGGCTCTTCACATGGTGAGGCTCTTCACATGGTGAGGCCTCGGAGTTCCTCGGGGATCAGATCGGCGAATTCCCAGGAGGTCCAGTAGTCAGCAGCGAGGCGTGCGGCGGGGGCCTGCACGCCGTGGTGTTCGGCCCACGCGCAGATGCGTTCGAGGTCACGCTGCAGGAACGACTGGGCATGGCGGTTCTTCCTGGGGTCCACCGCCTGCGGCATATCGATCACCGTGACCGCGCCGTCCCAGATCAGCAGGTTGTACGGGGACAGGTCGCCGTGCACGACGTTCAGGAACAGCATGCGCTGGATGGCGTCGAGCACCTGGTCGAGCAGGGCGCGGGTCTCCTCGGGGTCGGAAGGTCGATATGAACGCAACTGCGGCGCGGCCATATCTTCATCGCCGATGTACGTCATCAAGATGGCGTCTCCGGTGCGCTCGAGGGGCCGCGGGACCGGTGCCCCGCCGTCCGATAGGGCTCGCAGGGTCTCCCATTCTCGGTTGACCCAGATCATGCCCTGCACCTGGCGGCCGAAGGTCGTCTTCTTCTCCAATGCCACTCGTACGCGGCGTGGCTTGATCCATTCGCCGTCTCGGTACATCCCTTCATCACGGAAGTCCCGCCGATCCAGCGGGTGGAAGAGCTTGAGAGCGAGCAGTTCCTCGCCCGTGGTACGTGGGTTCGCGCGACACAGGTGCACGGATGCTTCCTTGCCGCTCTTGATCGGTCGGATGACCTTCTCGATGAGCCCTTCGTCGAAGAAGTGCTCCAGTTGGCTTGCGTCAGACAACGCAGTTGCTCCCTTCGCGGATCCCGTAACCGGGATCGTGGACACACGGCTGGAACCGCGTCCGATGGGAGCCAGTGCAGCGACCGAGGAAGGTCGGCTACGCGGAGATCCCGGAAGGATGCGGCTGGTGCGCGGGGTCAAGGACCGAGATCGCAGCCATCGCTCATCACTCCTTCCGGTCGGGAGCCGACACGTGATCGCGTCGCACTCGTGGTCGTGCTGACGGTCTCTACCGATCGAGCCTGTCGATCGAGCCTGGGGAACCCGCCGAGGATAGCAGGCATGTCGGTCCAGGTCGATATGGTTGGTGCCATGGCGAAGACGCGCACGGTGCTGGCCTGCCGCGACTGTTCGCACCAGGTATCGCAGTGGGTCGGTCGTTGCCCGGGTTGCAACGCCTGGGGCACGATCGAAGCGATTGCCGGCGCTGCGAACGGAAGCGGCGCTTCATCGTCGTCCTCGGTGCTGTTGTCGGCTGCTCCCGATGAGACAGGCCGTGTCGACACGGGCATCGCAGGTCTCGACCGTGTGATGGGTGGTGGTCTGGTGCCGGGTTCGGTCGTGCTGCTGTCCGGCGAACCAGGGATCGGCAAGTCCACGCTGCTCTTGCATCTGGTCGCGAGCCTCGGGGCAACGGGCCGGGCATGTCTGTTGGTCTCGGGCGAGGAATCCCATGCCCAGATCTCGGCCCGTGCCGATCGGCTCGGGCTCGCGGCCGACACGGTGACGTTCGCGCCGGGGCGTGAACTCGGCGAGGTGCTGCAGCTCGCCACGGCGGAACGGCCCTTCCTGCTCGCGGTGGATTCGATCCAGACCCTGCGCGATCCATCGGGTACGCAGATGCCTGGCGGGGTCTCCCAGGTGCGACTGTGCACCGACGCCTTGGTCGGGCTGGCCAAGTCGCAGGGCGTCGTGGTGGTCATGACCGGGCATGTCACCAAAGACGGTGACCTCGCCGGTCCTCGGGCTCTGGAGCACGCGGTCGATGTCGTCTTGGCCTTCGAAGGCGACGCGAGGTCCGGGTTGCGTGTCCTGGCGGCGGGCAAGAATCGTTTCGGGCC
Source organism: Actinomycetota bacterium (assembly GCA_036520695.1). Lineage (GTDB taxonomy): Bacteria > Actinomycetota > UBA4738 > UBA4738 > HRBIN12 > JAOUEA01. Next base: position 4,713 of record DATDJD010000249.1, on the reverse strand, counting down.
GGAAGGTGAAAGCGCCTGGTTCGAGATGGGGCCAACCGGGCTCGCCGAGATCGATCCCACCACCCTCTTGGTCTCCCACGACACCGTGCCGGGCGCCGCCACAGCCTTGCCTCGGGCCGGCAGGCGCGCCCTCGCCGTCGAGGTCCAGGCCCTGGTGGGTGCCACCGATGGACCTGCCCGGCGCCAGGCCACCGGCATCGACGGGCGCCGCTTCCAGCTGGTGGCAGCCGTGCTCGAACGTGCGACGGGTGTCCCATTGGGTCGTTCGGAATTATTCGGTGCCTCGTCCGGCGGGGTGCGGATCGACGATCCGGCTTGTGACCTGGCGATCGCGGCTGCGCTGGCATCTGCCGCGACCGGGGTTCCCCCGCCTTCGGGCGCCGCCTTCGTGGGTGAGGTCTCGCTCACCGGGCTCGTGCGGTCCGCGGCGGCCATGGGCCCACGCCTTGCGGCCGCCAAGGCTGCCGGCTGCTCATGCGTGTACGCAGCAGCGGGTGAAGAGGTACCTGCCCAGGGACTTCGAGTGGTGCCCGTGCGGCATGTTCGCGAAGCTGTCGAGTGGGCAATGACGGGTTGAACGACGCCTTGAAACAGGTGCGGGTAGGACGTTCGACCTAGATCTGACGGACCGGTTTCCAGCAGGAATAGGCCCTCTGACCTGCGGTGATAGGTTGCGCCGCAAGACCCTCCCGTGCTACCCTTGTGACTAGTCAGCGCGACCCCTTTCCATCTTTCCTCTCTGGGAGGTTCCGTGTTCCGTAAGGGCGATACCGTGGTGCATCCGGAACACGGAGCAGCAGTGATCGAAGAACTGCGAGAGAAGGAATTCCTGGGAGAGACCCGCACATACCTGGTCTTGCGGGTCGCCTACGGCGACCTCACGCTCATGATCCCCACCGATTCCACCGAACAGGTCGGACTACGTTCGGTCGTCAGCAAGGCCGAGGTCAAGAAGGTCCTCAAGGTGCTCACCGAAGAGGAATCCTCCATGGCCGCCAACTGGAGTCGTCGCTTCAAGAACAACATGGAGAAGCTGCACTCGGGCGATCCGTATCAGGTAGCCGAGGTCCTTCGGAACCTGTCGATCCGTGATCGAGAGAAGGGCTTGTCCGCAGGGGAGAAGCGCATGATCACCAAAGCGCGCCAGATCCTCATCTCCGAACTGTCGCACGCAACCGGCAAGTCCGAGGATGACGCCGAGATCATGATCGACCAGGTCCTCGACGACGCCCACGGCGTCAAGGTCGCCGCGCAGGCCTAGACCGCTCTCGGGCCCCCCGGTACCTTCGGCCCTCACAAGGCCCGAACCTTCAGCACCGAACACCCCGCGCCGATGACCCCTCGGTAAGGGCTCGTTCGGCTTGCCCGCCCGCCGAACGACCGTCGGACCCGATGGAAGCGGGAAACGATGAGTGAGCGCGAACCGGCTCCGCCGAAAGCGAGCGCTGTTCGAGGGCGCCTCGTCGAGGGTGTCCGGCTGATCTTCATCGCAATGTTCGCCACCGGGGGGTTCCTCCTGGGTGGGACCGTGGCGACGGAGAGCACAGGCAGGGCTCTCGCGTTCATCTTCCTGGGGGCGGCCTGCGGCTTCGTGGTGGGCGGGGTCGTCGGGCGGGTCACCCTTCGCGCCGTCGGCGGCATGGAGCGCGAACTCCGTCGCAAGCCCGCACCCCAGCTGGCGGGAGGCATCGTTGGCCTCCTGGTGGGTCTCGTCGTCGCTGCCTTGCTGATGCTGCCGCTCTTGCTGGTGCCCGACGCTGCGGCCTGGCCGGCGATCTTGTTCATCTACCTGGTCTGCGGGTCCCTGGGGTTCCGTCTCGGCGAAGCAAAACACGAAGATATCTTCGGTCTGGTGGGCATGAAGCCCAGGGCGTCGGTGGCGACCCGGGGTGACCTCCACGTCTTGGACACGAGTGCGTTGATCGACGGCCGGGTCGCGGACCTGGTCGCGACCGGGTTCGTCAGCGGCACGGTCTTGCTGCACGAAGGTGTGTTGCGCGAACTGCAGGCGATCAGCGATTCGTCCGACCCACGTCGACGAGGTCGTGGGCGCCACGGCCTCGACGTACTCGTCGAACTGCAGAAGGCCCCGACCGTGCAGTTCCAGCTGGTCGAGGAAGCCGGTGTGCTGGACGTTGACGCCGCGTTGGTTCGCCTTGCACGTGAGCGTGGCGCCTCCCTGATCACGGTCGACCACAACCTCGCGAAGGTCGCCGAAGCGCTGCGCGTTCCGGTCGCTCAGATCAATACCCTCGCGTCGAAGTTCCGCGTGCCCTACTCGGCGGGAGACGAGATCACCGTGCGACTGGTGAAGGAAGGCCGTGAGCACGGACAAGCGGTCGGCTATCTCGATGACGGGACGATGGTGGTGGTCGAGAAAGCGAACGACGAGATCGGCTCGAGCGTCGAGATCAGGGTCACCAACGTCATCCAGACCACGACGGGTCGCATGGTGTTTGCCGCGCTCGTTCCCGACACCGAATCGGTCGAGCCGGCGTAGTCCCCTCCCGGCAGAACGACGTGGTCTGCCGTGGATGGGCGGCTCTGCCATGCTGGGCGACCATGGCATCCGAACAGGCATCTGAACAGGTTGCTGGCGCCGTGGCCATCCTGCTGGCCGCCGGCGCCGGTCGACGCTTGGGCGTCGTCGATCAACCGAAGGCCTTCGTCCCGATCGGCGGTCGGCCCATCCTGTCGGTGGCGGCAGCCGCCGCCGCGGCCTCTCCAGCGGTGCATCGATTGGTGATCACGGTTCCTGCCGGCTGGGAGGACTACGCCCAGGGGTGCGTGGAGTTCTGTGGGGCACCCACGACGATCGTGACCGGAGGCTCGAACCGGCAGGCCTCTGTGCGCGCCGCGCTCGCGGAGGTCGAGACAGATGCCGAGGTCGTGGTGATCCATGATGCGGCCCGACCGTTCGCTTCCCCCGACCTGTTCACTGCGGTGATCGAGGCCGTCGCCGGAGACGCGGCCGGTGCGATCCCCGTGATCCCCGTGGCCGACACCGTCAAGCGGATCGAAGGCGGCGTGGTCACCGACACCCTCGACCGGGACGAGCTTGGGTTGGCGCAGACCCCACAGGCGTTCGCGGCACCGTTGCTCCGTGCCGCCCACCAGCTCGCCATCGAGACCGATCAGGCGTTCACCGACGACGCCGCGATCATGGAGCATGCCGGTCATCGTGTTCGTGCGATCGCCGGCGATCAACTGAACACCAAGATCACCACCCTGTTGGACCTTGCCCAGGCGGAGGCTCGGATGGGCGGCTCAGATGGTTGAGGTGTGCCGATGACCGATCCCATCCGCGTTCCGCGGGTCGGCCTCGGGTTCGACGTTCACCCGCGAGCGTCGGGCAGGGTCTTGATGTTGGGCGGGCTGCGCTGGGAGGGTGAAGACGGTCTCGCAGGTCACTCGGACGGTGACGCCGTGTGCCACGCCCTGGCCGACGCATTGCTCGGCGCGTGCGCGTCGGGTGACGTGGGCCAGCACTTCCCGGAGTCCGATCCCGAGCTGGAAGGGATCGCGGGCCCGGACCTCCTCGCACGAACGCTCACGATCGTTCGGGCGGCGGGGTTCTTGCCGACGTCGTGTGACCTCACGATCATCTGCCTCCATCCGGCGATCGGCCCGCGACGTGATGACATCCGCAGGCTCCTCGCCTCGGCGTTGGCCCTCGACGTGAGCTCGGTCTCCGTGAAAGCCACCAGGCCCGAGGGTTTGGGTCTTCACGGTGATGGCATCGGATGCATGGCGGTTGCGGTCGTGGTATCCACCGATGACACGTCGACGCGATGAGCCGGGAACGCGATCGTCAGCAGCGCCGTCGGCCTGTGTTCACCACCGATGGCACCGTCGTCGGCGGACGACGCGCCGTGACCGAAGCGATCCGTGCGGGACGAGCCACCGAGGTACTGGTGGTGTCCTCACCCAAGGTGACCCAGGGGATGCAGGGCCTGCTCGACGCCGCCCGGGGTGCCGACGTGCCGATCCGAGTCTCGCCCCGGACCCGGCTCGATGCGCTGGCGGCGAACCATCAAGGGGTGGTGGCCCGGCTGCGAGCGGACCAACCCCGAGCGCGTTCCTCGGAGGCGCCGGCGATCGATGCACTCCCCGGAACCCTGTCCGAGAGAGACATGGCCGACCTGGAGTATGCGCCGGACGCGATCGTGGTGATCCTCGACGGCATCACCGACCCGCAGAACCTCGGGGCGGCGGCCCGTTCAGCCGAGGCGTCTGGAGCGGCATTGTTGGTCACCCGGACCAAGCGCGCCGCCGACGTGACGGCGGTCGCCGTACGTGCGTCGGCGGGCGCGTTGCTGCATCTGCCGCACGCGAGGGTCGCCAACATCCCCCGCGCGATCGAGCGGCTCCAAGACGTGGGGTTCTGGGTCGTCGGTTTGGACGGCGCCGCGCCATCCTCGATCGCAGACGAGCCTTGTCCCACGGGCAGGGTCGCCATCGTGATCGGAAGCGAGGGCACGGGTATGGCGAGGTTGGTCCGAGAGCGATGTGACGCGCTGGTCTCCTTGCCGATGCGAGGCAAGGTGGGATCACTCAACGCGTCCGCGTCCCTGGCCGCCGTGTTGTACGCGTGGGTCTTACCCACCCGCGAACGGTAGTCATATCGGGCGGGGTCGGACGGTAGACTCGCCACACCGGCCGGCGTGGCGCAGGGGTAGCGCAAGCGATTTGTAATCGCTAGGTCGTCGGTTC